>JBASOB010000481.1:0-35027 GCA_049657865.1 Mobilitalea sp. | reverse complement strand
AGAATACGACTACTCTAATCTACGTTTTTTAAGTAAAATCACGTAGGTCTATTTGTTGACCCCTTCTTTCTTAAAAACAATTAAAAATCTTTTCAATCTCCTCTTGACATATCACCAGATTGCTCCTAATTATGCTGGCGGTTTTCATTTACAATGCTGTTAGTCTCAGTTCTTTACCTTTTTATTGTATTGGTTTTCATTTTTACTAACTCTTCTATATTATACCACTTATTTCTAATTCAACAATTAATTTCCAACAGCTTCTATAAATATATTGAATTTTAACTTTCAGTTGCATTTCTTTACCATATCTATAGCATAAACTGGAATTATAGTGGAATGGAGTATAATAGAAACATTACAAGCCTTTGTTATGCTTGATATATTTTTAATATCATTTGTGATTTTTTCTCAATACTATTGCATATATTAATATTAATCGCTATAATATAGTATATCTATTGATTATTATTCACAAAGGCAGGAGGCTTTATATGCTGATAAATTATACATTTAAAAATTTCCGATCTTTTAAAAATGAAACTACACTTTCTCTGAATGCCGGTATACAGCGTACCTTTAATGATAACCTTATCCGCGAGAACAATCTGCGTATACTCCCCTCCGCTGTTATATATGGAGCAAATGCGAGTGGTAAGTCCAACATCATAATGTCTTTGGCTGTAATGAAAGATATTGTATTACAAGGATCACTAGATTCTATATCTCCCGATCTAAATAATTTAGAATTATATCCGTTTGCTCACTCCGCAGAACAAGCTCCTATCATGTTTGAAATTGAATTCACAAATGATAGTGATCACTTTATTTATTCGTTTGAAATCATGGTAAACCGTTTTCAAAAAGGAAATCGTCAGATTATATCAGAAACCTTATATTTTATTAAAGGTAATACCCAATTTCAAGTATTTAAAAGACTAGATGAACATGTTGAATTTAGTAAGGACAAGAAATTTCTTTCAATGATCCAATATACAGAAAAGCTTCTTCACGAGTTCGAAACAAAAATAAATAAGAACCTTAATTCAACCGATCTGCTACTTCCCGGAGCTTTTAAGACTGTTATAAGTAGCGAAATAGCTGAGAAAGTTATTGATTTTTTCAAAAACAAGCTTGTAGTTGTTAGTGATTTCACATTAAAGAAATCTAATTTATCATTCTCTTTCTCTGATCTGCCTGATAGAGATTTTATGTTATGGAATAAAACCTTGGACGGCTTTGTTAAAAATGCTGATTTCGGACCTCAAAATATATTATTCAAGTCCAACAAATCAGACGATGATCATTCTACAAATATGCAATTGGTCTCCATCTATAAATCCGGAGATCAGAATATTGTTATTCCTGCGGAGTTAATGGAATCCCGTGGCACATTAAAACTTTTGGACTTCGCTCTGCCTTTCGAAAATTTATTTTCACAAGGTGGTGTATTCGTAATTGATGAATTTGATGCTGCTATTCATCCTGAACTAGTAAAAGGAATTATCTCTCTATTTAACAATCAAGCACTTAACAAAAGTGGTTCACAATTAATTTTCACCACCCATAATCCAATCTACTTAAACAATCAGATGTTTCGCCGTGATCAGATTAAGTTTGTCGAAAAGGATAAAGATACTTACGAAAGCATCATATATTCTCTTGCTGATTTTGGCTCTACTGATGTTAGGAATGATCAAAATTATCTACTCAATTATTTTAAAGGTAAATATGGAACACTTCCCTATATTGATTTTGCCAAGTTGTTTACTCCTACTGCAGAGGAGGTAGAATGATGGCTTTATACCGCAAAACCTATCTTTGTGTCTGTGAAGGCCAGCAAGAAGTAATGTATCTAAAGCATCTCTCTTCGTTGCTCAAGCAAATGCCCAAGCGTGTAGTTACCTTTAATACAACCGAAGGCAATGCAAAAAAATTAGTCAAAAATTATACAGAATATGATAATGCCTGTCTCTTCGATTATGATTTCAATGATATTGAGTTTAAAGAAAATATTGAAATCTGTAGCTCTTTGCATAAGACTAGTCAAAAAAACAAAAACGGGAAAAATGTATTTCATGCTTTTAGTAGCGTTAATTTTGATTTATGGTTAATTCTTCACAAAGAAGACTTCAATAGACAAGTTACTACTAATGGAGCTTATGTTACAATTATAAGACGAATTTATAACCTTCCTGCAACGGCCGATATTAAAACCAAGGCTTCCATCGAAAAAATATTAAGGCAGATATCCTTAGATGACGTTAAAATGGCTATAGAACGAGCAGATAGAATTAGGTCTGCAAAATTGCAAGCAGACCATCATTTCATAGGATCAACTGAATATTATGATAACCCTGATTTTTCGCTTCATGAATTTTTGAAAGTTGTATTGAAAGATTGCGGTGAAATATAAGTTTTTTTTAAATAGTCTACCAAACAATCTATCATCCAGTGCTTTTCAACTTTTATATAGCAATAAAAATCCCTGTAACCATATTAGTTACAGGGATTTATTTAACTGGGCTACTAGGATTCGAACCTAGAGTACTGGAGTCAGAGTCCAGTGCCTTACCGTTTGGCGATAGCCCAATGTATTCAATTTTTGCTCCTGATTCCTCAGTCACGAATGCTATTATAACCTATCATAATCACTTTTTCAAGAACAAATTTTAAATTTTTCAAATTTGTTTCAATTTTTCATCAATTACCAATAATTCCATCTAGAAGAAGAGAAGAATGTCACTACAACATCCTCCCCTCTTACTTCCAAAGCCTTATATTCCAACAGTTTTTCTAACAACCTTTATACTAACATTATTTATTCTAGCTCTCTTACTTCCAACTCCCTTAATTCCACTATCGTTTCTTCTACGCCCTCTTTAATTCTTCATCCCTGTCAACACAATCCCCTCCACAAAACTCTTCTGCCCCAGAATATAGATAATGATGCCTGGCGCCATCGTCATACAGGTTGCGGCCATGGTCATATTCCATTTCGTGCCGAAGGAACCGGTGAAGTTGGTCAGTCCGATTGCAAATGTCGTTTTATCCATATCGTTGATATAGATCATCTGCTGCAGGAGGTCATTCCAGATCTGGATGAACAGCATCAGGGCTACTACGACAATTGCCGGTTTGATGGAGGGCACCAGTATGGTCCAAAGGGTCCGCATGCGGGAAGCTCCGTCAATCGCTGCTGCCTCATCGAGTTCCTTAGGAATCGTCGTGAGGAACTGCCGGATCAAGAAGATGTTAAAGAAGCCGCCGCCCGTAAAGTACGGCAGAATCAGCGGCCAATAGGTTCCCCCGAGTCCGAGTCCTTTCGTCCAGAAGATGTAGAGTGGAATCAGCGTAACCATTCCAGGGAGGAGGATGGTTCCAACGCAGATGGAGAAGATTAGTCTCTTACCTCTGAATCTAAGGCGTGCGAACGCATATCCGCAGAAGATTGCCGTAATTGTTCCCGCTGTAACTGCCGGTACGATGATGGTAAATGTATTCTTGAAGTATCTCCAGTACAGGAAGCTTTTCAGTGCTTCCTGATAGTTTGACCAAAGCCAGTTATGGGGAAAGAACGATGGCGGATAGGCATAGATTTCCCCATTGCTCATCAGAGAGGACCGGAATACCCACCACAACGGCAGAAGTACCATTACCGACACTACTACAATGATGATCAGGCCAATCGCATTCATGATAGCCTGCTTTCTTTTTCTACTCCTGAAGGCATGTGTTCTCGAATGCACTTTCCCTTTCTTCATTTCATCTTCTATTAATTCCACTGTATTTGTGTTGTCCATGCTCATTCCCCTCCTTCTTCATAGAATAACCATTTCTTAGAGGTAGCAAATAATATAATCGTAAAGATACCTACCACCACGAAGAAGATTGCTGCATAAGCCGACGCATATCCCATCTTATATCTGGTAAATGCAAAGGAATAGATTAGATAGGACATGAACATCGAAGCACTCTGCGGCCCACCGTCGGTGATTGCGAGAGCCGGTGTTATAACCTGCAGATTGGTAATCAGCGCCATCAGTAGGTTATAGAATATGATCGGAGATATGCTCGGCACAGTGATGTAACGGAAACGCTGCAGGGAATTTGCCCCGTCGATTTCCGCAGCTTCACTATATACCCTCGGAACATTCTGCAGCCCGGCCAGGAAAATGACGATCAGATTGCCGCTGCACCATACCGCGATAAGTGCAAGGGACGGCAGCACCTGCGCCGGGCTCTCGAGGAACTTCGCGGTTGGAAGACCAGCCATTCGGTTGATGAAATTGAATAGACCATGATTGATTTCATATAGCCATCTCCAGGCAGTAAATACGCCGATGGCCGGAAGCAGATAAGGCACAAAGAATACTGCGCGCCAAAAGGTGCGTGCAGGAATTTTCATATTTAATAGTAATGCGATAATCAGGGAATACAGGATGGACCCTACCACGGTAAGAAATGCATAGATTAGTGTGGCTCTTAGGGAATCCTTGAAATAGATATCCTTCGTAAATATCTTAATATAGTTACCGATTCCGATAAACACAGGATTCTTCATTCCGTTCCACTCAAAAAGGCTCATAATGAATACTGCGATCGTTGGTAGATAGCTGATCAGCGTCACGCCCAAAAATGCCGGGATCAAGCACAGATAGGCAGTTAATTCTTCTTTCCGGCCGGCACCACTTAATCGATGTTTTCTTTTTTTTGTTATATCCCCCGCCAATTCGGATCTATGATTCATTTTTTTCATGATTTGCCTCCAAGTACATAGAATGATTGTCTGCTTTCCTTTTACGAATGCAGACCTCCTTGTGAAAGTGCTATCATTGCAATAAAGTTGCCTGCTCCCATATGATTTAAGAGCAGGTAACTTTATTGATTCTATCCTCCTTCGGAAAGGTTACCGGAAGAGTTTTTGTTGTAGACTATTAAAAGGTTCTCAAATGAATTTTATTGATTATTATCCATAAAGATGCCATTCAGTTCATCATAGTAAGTAGCAAACGCATCTTTCGCCGTCATATCACCGGTCCAGACATAAGACAGTACTGTATCCAGAGAGGTGTTGAATACATCGGTTGCATTTACATAGTACCAGGCAGCTGATTTTGAATTTCCCATTGCATAGTCAACTACGGCGCTCTTATACATCGTTGCCTCCGGGAAGTTCGGATTGTTCACCCATTTATCCGTAAGTGCGGGATCTGTATACCAGCTTTCCAGGATTGGCATCCAGGTTCCTGCTTCAATCAGTGCCCAGGAATTCTCTTCCTGATAATACCATTTGAGCCAGGTCATGGATTCTTCCGGATGTTTGGTGGAAGCAAATACGACATTCGGTCCACCGGTGCAGATGGTAACTTTTTCTTTAAAATAAGGAAGTACGCCGACTCCGTATTCATAAGTAGCATCCGGTCCGAGGTAGGTTCCAACATTCCACGCACCGTCGGTAGCCATTACGATTTTCTCGCTTCCGAGTGAGGTACTGAGTCCGTTGCTTGCTGAACTTACCGGCGGAGCACAGTGATATACGAGGGAGAGATCTGCAATCGCCTGAATTGCTTCTGCAGCTTCTGCCTGATTGATCGTACATTCTGTTCCGTCTGCATTGAAATATCCGCCGCCATTGGACAGACACCAGGTCTCAAGCTGCCATGAAAGGGTATTGATGCAGCAGCCATAGACATCGACATTTTCCGGATCAAAGGCAGGATCTAGCGCATTCTTTCCATTAATATCAAGCGTAAGTGTCTGTGCAACCTTTACAAATTGATCCCAGTTCCATGCACCGTCAGCTGTTGCCGGAGGGGTGAACTGAGCAATATCAAGGCCTTGTTTATCGCAGATTTCTTTGAGCAGATCTATGTTGTACCACATATTAAGTATTTCATTCGCTGCGGAATAGGCAACCGGAGTTTTCTGATACTTAAAAGTAATACTGTCGAGTGGTTTTGCTTCGCCTTCTGCATACATATCACTGATGACATAAAGCAGTCCATTTACTGCAAAGCTGATAACTCCGGCTTCACTCATGATGGCTGTGTCAGGAAGTTCTCCTGCGGTTGCCATCGTGTTCATCTTGGTGATGTAATTGTCATGGTCGATTTTAAGTACTTCAACTTCAATTGCATCCTGCTCTGCATTGAACTTATCTGCAACAATCTGGCAGGCTTCGGTTTCCGTGTCATTCCCCCACTGAGCATAGGTGATATGAACTTTTTCTTTTGTCTCTGCTACTGCGGTGGTGTCCGTTTTTTCAGGTTCCGTCTTCGTCTCTGTCGTAGTTGCTGCGTTACTGCTCTCCTCTTTGGTAACCTCATCTGCAGTCTTGCCGCACCCTGTGAATGTCAAAAGACTCAAGGTCATAATGACAACCATAAGAATAGAAATCTTTTTTCTCGACATTTTTCTTCCCTCTTTCCTCATTTTTATATATCAACACATGATCTGTGCGCCGATAACATTGCAACGAATCCCTGCGGTTCTCCGCATTTTTATTTTAGAATTTTACCTTTTGCCAAACCAGCATTTCCCCTGCTCTTCGATTGTTCCATAGGCTATATGGAATTGCCGTTAACGCAACCGGTGTCATCTTATAAAGTGCCTTCCCATAAAGTTCCTCTTCTTTCATTCCTGTGTTGTCTAGCCGCAAGCCTGTATATTCAATTACCGGTATCGCACCAAATAGTTCCGCAAGCGGTTTGCCTTCCTTCAGTATTACCTCAGAGGACACATAAAGGGAGGCCAGATTATCTCCATTATCTACTTCCTCAAGGCAATATACGCAGGGTCCCTTCATGACGGCTACCTTTCCGGCATCTTCACGTACCTGTGAATTGGCCGCTACCAGCCTGGGTTTTACGTCAAAATCAATCTCGATTCGGTTCTCACTGTTCCACTCTCTGTCAAAGCAGGCGTACCCATTTCGCAGGACTGCTTTGATCTCCTGCCCATCGAATAATAGAACAAGTTGTCCCGCGTATTCCGGAATCCGCACCTTTAATCCAAAGGAGGACTGTCCGTTTGATTTCACCAGTATTTTGATTTTCCCGTCCTGCATCATCGTAGAATCAAGATTTATAGTAACCCTTGTATCGTCTATCACAGCTTCGACCGAAGAGGAGATAAATTGATTGATATAGACATCTTCCTCATCCCTTGCGTAGATATACTGTCCGAGTGATGCTAGCGTTCTTGCTACATTAGTAGGACAGCAGGCTACGGAAAACCAAGGTTGTCTGACTGGCTTAATGTGTTGTTTGTCGGTATGGCTGATGCAAAATGATGGAACCACTTCAAGTGGATTCACGTAGAAATATCGATCGCCCGTCATGCCGATTCCCGCAAGCACGGTATTGTATAATGCGCGTTCTACTGTGTCATAATAATTAGCTTTCTTCGTTGCTGCGGCCATCCGCTGCCCGAACATCATGAGTCCGATGGAGGCACAGGTTTCCGCATAATTTGTCGTATTCGGAAGATCATAATCCGTTGTAAACCGTTCTAAGAATCCGCTGGATCCGATTCCTCCGGTGATATACATTCTGCGTTTGGTCACACTGTCCCAGATCGCCTGGCAGGCTTCCATCATCTTATCATCCTTGCATTCGAGTGCGATATCTGCCATTGCACTGCACATATACATCAGCCTTACGGCATGTCCCTCTGCACTGCGTTGCTCTATTGGCGGCTGATGCGACTGGGAATATTTCAGTTCGTAATCATTAAATTCCTCGAAATATTCAGCTTCCCCGTGTCTCTTGATTTCCTCCAGGAAGTAATTCGGATTGGTGCCTCGTTCTTCCAGAAAATACTTTGCACCATTCAGATAACTATGAATTCCTGTAACCCGGTATAACTTCACAAGAGCAAGTTCTATCACCTGATGACCCGGGTATCCGTGAATCTGATTGTCTTCTCTTCCAAATACCTTGCAGATTAGATCTGCATTCTTCTTCGCAATCTCTAGGAATGCACTCTTACCCGTCGCTTTGTAATAGGCAACTGCTGCCTCAATCATATGTCCGGCACAGTACAACTCGTGTCCCTCCACTAGATTGCTCCATCTTTTATCTATAGCCGTCACCGTGAAGTAGGTGTTGAGATATCCATCCTCCCTCTGCGCACGTCCCACCAGCTCAATTACTTCATCTACCGTCTGCTCCCATGCTGCACCGCTCCCATTCTCAATGCAGAAGGCAACCGCTTCAATCCACTTATAGAGATCCGTGTCCTGAAATATGACACCTCTTCTCTCTCCACTCATTTCTCCGGCAGCAATTCTGAAGTTATCAATGCAATAGGTAGGAACCGCACCTTCTACCTGATTGTTTAAGATTCTCCACTGATAAGGTATCATCTTCTCCGCCACAAGCCGCGAATAACTTCCGAAGAGAGAATCCGTGATTCGTATATCACTTAATTTAATCGTCTTCCATCCTTCTGCCATCTGTACAATTACTCCTTCATTATGATATTTTATTTATGTTAAACGTTTACCTATAAAAGCAAAAAAAATACATGCCCTTATGCTTGTCTTTCCTGCAATTTTGCGCCATGTATCATGCTTATTCAAGTATATTAAAAGTATTCCATCGATATCTCTTACGTCCATCTTGATAAACGTTTACCTGTTTATAAAAAGATTATAACTCCACCCCTATCCCTTTGTAAATACCCAATTTCACTTTTTTGTTTGATTTGTTAATTATATATGTTTTTATCCTTGATATATGTGCATATTGTACACTTATTCCTAAAATGTTAATTCCCACCTCCATTCCACATTCTTCCCCGTAAATATTTCACTTGTAAAACGATTGCCTTTTCTTTATAATAATTGTAAAATTAATTTAGAAGTCATAAGTGCATCAATAAATTTCATCCCGAATAGGGAGGCATCCATATTCATCTTGGCGTCGACCGGCTGACAAGGCCGCCTATATCCGACTAGAGACTCAAGCGAAAAGAATCGCCTCTGCGATGCTTTTCACATCTCTGAGGCTCTACCAAGGATATGCCGCCGGAAGGTAAGGCAGCCAAGATGAATATAGATACCTCCCAATTCGCTCACAACCTATAATGCACTTATCCCCCCTATATCTTATCAATTAACTTTCATTACGAATGGAGCTAATATGGCAAACATGAAGGATATCGCCTCTCGTGCCGGTGTTTCTATCGCTACTGTATCGAAGGTGCTAAGCGGTGCCGGTGGCATCAGCACAGAAACTGCGGAATTAATTCTTTCCATTGCGAGAGAATTAAATTACCACCCCAACCTTTTCGCCCGTAATTTAAAGACGCAGCGAAGCCGTTCCATCGGCATTATCACGGAGGATATCACGGTCTTCAACTCCCCTCCCATCATTGACGGAATCGGAGCTTGCTGCGAAAAGCGGGGATATCATTATTTTCAGGAGAATCTGCGTATGAATACCCTGGGAATAGATCCTCTCATAGATGGTCATAAATACCGTAAGATTGTAAACGATGCCATGAGTTTTATGTTATCGATGCAAGTTGACGGTTTACTCTATCTCAGCCATCATAGTCACAAAGTGCTGTCACTGCCTGTAATTAAAGGAATTCATTTTGTCTGCGCCTACTGCAGCAGTACTGACCCCTCTGTTCCGGCCGTGCTCTATGATGATAAGAAAGCTGGATATGATGTAGCCAGATTTCTTATTGATGAGGGGCATACAAGGATTGGTGTCATCACCGGACCTATCGGCAGCAGTCATTCCGCAAGACGTCTTGCCGGATTTCAGGAAGCATTATTTGATGCAGGTCTTCCCTATAATCCCAAGCTAACTGTCTCCGGCGACTGGGACAGGGATTCCGGATATTCACTTACCAAACAGCTCTTGGATCGCGGTGTTACCGCAATTTTTTCCCAGAATGACCTGATGGCAGTAGGTGTTATGGATTACTGCAATAAAAACGGTATCGAAGTTGGGCGTGACCTGTCCCTAATCGGATTTGACAACCGAGAAGTAAGCACCGTCTGTCGTCCCACACTTTCTACTGTCGGACTTCCTTTATTTGAGATCGGGTACACTTCAGCTTCCATTCTGATTGATCAGATCGAAGATAAGACTCCGGCAGCCTCTGGAGAAATACTTTTAGGATGCACGATCATTGAGAGAGAATCTACGAATAAATTATCTTCTTAAACCAAGAAATGTTAAGATATATCGCAAACTACACAAAAAGATGCTCCTAAACCTGCAATTTCTATAAATCAAAATTGCAGATACAGGAGCATCTTTCTTTATGATAGTACCTTTTATTATAGCTATCTCTATTTTCATTAAAGCCCTTGTGATATCATATTTCTGCTCTATTCATTAGAAGATCCTATTTCTCCTCTATTCCTTAATCCCGAGCAGTCCAATCGCATTCTTATAACAGATCCTCTCTAATTCTTCCTCACTGAACTCCAGTTTCCACAGATGTTCCAAGGTTTCTTTCTGCCCTCCCCAAGGGGAGTCTGTCGCAAATAAGGTGCGATCCGCCCCGTGGTTCTGCACAATCCGCATGAACTGCTTGTCTTCAATGATTCCAAGAGAATAGCTGATATCAATCCATACGTTCCTTCCAACGATATATTCTTCTACTTCATCCCATCTGGCATATCCACCTGTATGAGCAAGCACAATCTTAGCATCGCTATCTTCTATTCTATCTAACATCTTTGCTGCTCTTTCGGGAGTACAGCGTACCGGATCCGGCATTCCAATGTCCAGCCCTGCATGAATTACTATGATAAGTCCGAGCTCCACTGCATACTGTATCACACGGATCATCCTCTCATCGTCAATAAACATCGACTGATAATCCGGGTGCAGCTTAATTCCAAGAAGTCCGAGCTCTCTGATCTTCTCCAGCTGTTCCTTGTAATCAGGGGCCTCCGGATGAATTCCTCCAAAGGAGATGATTCCTTCCTTCCCTGTAATCTCTGCCGCATAGGCATTTACCGTATCGAACTGTGAAGGCTTCGTTACCACCGGAAGTACCACAGAGAGATCAATCTTGTTCTCTTTCATCGACTTTTTCAGTCCCGCCAGCGTGCCATCCGAATAAGCTTTAATGCTGCTGACTCCTTCGAGCTTCTTAATGGTTCTACCTGCAATACTATCCGGAAATATATGCGTATGAAAATCGATTACCATATCCGCTTCCTCCTAATCCTCTTCTACGAAGCTATTCTCTACCGAAATCACACAGAGGCACTTCGGATCAACCTTCTTCACTCGGTCACGAATGTTAATCAGCAGTTCATGTTCCTGCTCCTGCGTATAGGAATGCGGTACCACCAGATCAAATATCAGGTTAATTTGCTTTTCTCCATTTATCATTCTAAAGTCGTGAATAGAAGCCTTTGGTGCCAGCTCAGCGACAATTTCTTCTATCAGGTTCTTCTTCTCAACCACCTTCACGTTATTTATCTCAATCGGATCCATATGAATTACCAGGAACAGGTCAAGTTTCGACCGAGCATCCCGCTCGATCCGGTCAATGGTCTCATGCGATTTAAGAATATCCGTATCACTTGGTACCTCTGCATGAATCGTTGCCATCCGGTGCGTCGGACCATAATTATGAATAATCAGGTCATGAGTGCCTTCGATTCCGGGATAGCTTTCCACCAGCTTCGATATCTGTTCATACACCTTCTTATCGACTGCTTCTCCGAGTAGCGGCTCGAGGGTTTCTTTCGCAATTTTAAAGCCAGCCCACAGAACCATAAAGGATACTAATAGTCCCATATATCCGTCGATTTTCCAACCGGTAATTCCTGCAATTACTGTAGAGATGATAGTCGCCGTTGTTACCAGCATATCTCCCATAGAATCAGCAGCGGTTGCCTTCATAAGCGTTGAATTGATACGGTTACCGAGCTTACGATTGAAAAGCATCATCCACCCCTTCACCAATACGGACAGGCACAGAATTCCTACCAGCCACGGATTAAAATTAATCCCCTGCGGATTCAGTACTTTGTCAAAGGAGCTTTTCAGCAGACTAAATCCTACCTGCAGCACCAAAAATGCTACCACAAGCGCTGAGATGTACTCAAATCTGCCATGCCCGAAAGGATGTTCCTTGTCCGCTGGTTTATCCGCAAGTTTTACGCCAACGAAGCTAATAATTGACGACGCTGCATCCGATAAGTTATTAAAGGCATCTGCCATAATGGAGATACTGTTGATCACAATTCCGATTGACATTTTTACTGCAAATAAAATCACGTTACATATCATTCCCACAACACTTGACAGAATTCCGTAAGAGGTACGCACCCTCTGGTCCTCTATTTTTTCACTATTTTTTATAAATAATTTTACTAAGTAATCCGTCACTTGTACTGCTCCTCCCAATCCTTTTGCTGATTATTTGTGTTCCTCACCAATCTTTTCTGCAAAACCCAGGAACATGTTTATTGTATCACACACCTCCTAAAAATCAAGATTCCATTCGCCCCTGTCCGTGATACCGTCGTTTTAAACAATCCTTTCAAGATCATATGCCCTAAATTAATCAATATTACCCTTGTATCAGACTTGAATATAATGCATAATACAGTATGTATCATCAGTGCCAATCCCAGCACTCAGTACCCAGCACACCGAACGGAGACCTACCATGAAACATTTTCAACCGCCTCAGCTTCATAAATTAAAATTCAATAACCGCCCGCTTTTACTTCTTGACTTAACATATAATGTCATATTCATCTTATTTCTAATTCCTTTGGCAAATCAGGCAATTGAATTTGTGATGAATTTGCTGCATCACAGCTATCTTACCGAGGCAAATATCGTCTCCTTCCTATCCTCGCCTCCGACCATTCTTTTGATTCTTATGATGATCGTCGTCCTTACGATATTTATGCTAACCAAAGTAAGTTCCATGATCTATTATTGCAATACCTACGGCCGCTTAAAGAAACCCTACTGGATCCGCATTTTATCCTTCGGCTTTTTTCGCTCACTTCGTTTCTTCAAGAAGAATACGATAGGATTGTTACTTTTTACGATTCCTTTTTATATCTGCACCAACCTACCTATCCTGATCGTCGGATTCCTTCATACGGATTTCGAGACGATTATCAATTTTCGTAAGGAAATGATAATCAAGCTGTTTATTCTGCTCTTCCTTACCTTGATCAGCTGTATTACATTGCCTCGCATTTTCACCATTCATTATTGTGTGGGCAATCAAATGTCCTTTACGAAGGCGCTCCGACATTCTAAACGGTTATATCAGGCAAACAGATCTAACACGATCCGAACCTTTTTAAAATACAATATTGTTTTAACGCTGGCTTTCTTAGTCTCCTATTATCTGATCTTGTTAGTGACAGCAGTAACCATCTGTCTTTTCGCTGACAAATCCCTAGCGATTTCGGTTTTCCTATCTGCCTACCCAAAGATTAATTTATACACGACTCTTTTCAGCAGCATGATTGCCTTTATCATTAACATGAATTTGGTTACCTCCCTCTTTGCTACCTATAAAGAAGGAAAGTATCAGGATTTGCTTCAGGATAAGATTCTTTATGCGCAGCCAATTCATTTCCGTAGCGGTTCTCACAAGAATCTGGTAAATGCACTCCTTCTCCTTGTTCTTGTCATTGGTGCAGCCAACTTTTTCTTTACGATTCGCAACGACTCATTAGGATTAAGCAATTCCCTCTCTCCAATTCAGATCACCTCGCATCGTGGTAATTCTTCTGCAGCACCCGAGAATACGATGCCCTCCCTTGAAAATGCAATCTCCGCCGGCTCCGATTATGCTGAGATTGATGTACAGCAGACAAAAGAGGGTGAGATTATTCTGCTTCATGACTACAGCCTGCTTCGTACTGCAGGGGTTAACCAATATATCTGGGATCTTACCGACGTAGAAATCAGCAGTCTTGATGTCGGCTCCTGGTTCGGAATCGAATTCCTTGATACGAAGATACCTACCCTTGCTGAAGTTTTAGAATACTGCAAAGGCAAGATTAAATTAAATATCGAAATCAAAGCCAAAGGAAAACCTGACGATTTTGAAGAAAATCTGGTAGATCTTATTAAAAAATATGATTACGAAGACCAGTGTCTGATCTCCTGCACCAGTTATACTACGTTAGTAAAAATGAAAGAACTGGACCCTTCCATTAAAACCGGCCTCATACTTTCCTCTGCTTATGGCAATTTTTATGACAGGGATGCCGCAGATTTCTTCAGTATCCGTTCCCGGTTTATCACCCAGAGCCTGGTCGAAAGTGTTCATCATGTCGGCAAAGAGGTCCATGCCTGGACCGTGAATACTTCCCGCGAAATGGAGCGAATGAAAGCCTTAGATGTTGATAATATTATAACGAACAATCCGACCCGTGCAAGAGAAATCCTATTCCGTGACGCTACGAATGATTCCTTTTTACAGCTGATGTCCCGCATGGTGAAGAATCGTTCCTTGTATCGATTTACGCAAGTTCTGAACTAATACAACAAAAAATGATCAGCAAGTGGTCATTTTTTGTTATTTCTATATTTGCTCATTTCATTACTAATCTTTTCTCTTACAATGCAAGTCTGTATATCTTCTCAACATCCTGTTTCTTCAGCTTCACAAAGCTTCCCCAGGTGTCATTATCATCTCCCATATTCTCAACCAGCTTCGGAATATCCTCCTCGAGCGCTCCAAGTTCTTTGAAGTTAATCGGCATTCCAATTGAGGTTAAGAATTTCTTGAATCGTTCAATTCCTTCTCTGGCAGTAACTTCCGGATTTGCAAAATCCATATTACAGCCCCATACTCTGACTGCAACTTGGGCAAAGCGGTTTACGTCATGTTTCATTACATAGGTCATCCATGCTGGGAAGATTACTGCAAGTCCAGCTCCATGTGCACAATCATATAAAGCAGAAAGTTCATGTTCAATGCTATGACTCGCCCAGTCCTGATCACGTCCGACACCAACGATATTATTATGTGCCACCATTCCAGCCCACATAATATTAGCTCTTGCTTCATAATCCTCGGGATCTGCAATTATCTTCGGTACTTCTTTCACCATGGTCTGAAGAACTCCCTCACACAAACGGTCCGTAATCTCAACTTCTTTGGTGTTAGTGAAGTAGCGTTCAAATACATGTGCCATAATATCGGTAGAACCGCATGCCGTCTGATAAGCCGGCAGTGTCATCGTCAAATCCGGATTCAGTATCGAGAATGCGGGACGGATAGCTTCTCCGCTTGCACCGCGCTTCTTCATTCCTTCTTCTTTCGTAATGACAGAATCTCCGGAACCTTCACTGCCTGCTGCCGCAATTGTAAGGATTGTCCCTACTTTCAAGGCTTTTGTTATCGGTTTACCTTCATAGAAATCCCAGAAGTCGCCTTCATATTCTACGCCTGCTGCAATTGCTTTGGAGGAATCGATTGCACTTCCTCCTCCGATTGCAAGAACAAAATCCACGCCTTCTTCTAGGCACAATTTAATTCCCTGATATACTAGTCCGCTTCGAGGATTCGGTTTTACTCCTCCAAGTTCAACGAAATCTATATTTTCTTTTGCAAGTGATGCTTTAACACGGTCCAGCACTCCTGATCTGATTACGGAGCCACCCCCATAATGGAGTAATACCTTACTTCCGCCAAAGCGTTTCACATAATGTCCAGCCTCATTCTCTGTATTCTTACCAAATACAAAGTAGGTAGGGCTGTAAAAAGTAAAATTATTCATATTCTTATACCCCTTTCTTATTATGGATTCAGTTACTAATTCTATCTCTATCATATAAGACTTTCGCAAAATTTTCCATGTTTTAATTATTAAATTTCTATGCTGCTGATAATATAAAATCACATAAAAATAGCAAGTCCTCATCGACTTGCTATTTTTATATTCCATCTATCCATAAATTCTATGCTAATGTTGCACTCACAATCATCGCAAAACAGATTGCGACATATACAATAGTCCCTGCATTCAAGATGAATACGGATTTACGTGCGACAGGTTCTGCTGCTTTACCGAGCTTAATCTTCTTCACATTCAGGATGAATAAGGTGATTCCTCCGCCAAGCGCTAAGAATACCCATAGAACAACAAGTAAGCTTCCAACAATATTACCGGTCGTTGCGATCGGTGCTACAACAGTTCCAATCATATTGATCATTATATGTAGTATAATAGAATATTTAATCGTATTCGTCTTTATCGTAACATAGGCAAATATCAATCCGATTGCTGTCGCATAAAAGAACTGTGACAAATTCATATGGAATAAACCAAACGCAATTGCCGTCAGAAGAATCGCAGGTACATCACCAAATCTGCGAAGCTTATTTAACAGTAATTTTCTAAATACCACTTCTTCTACGATTGGAGCGATAATCGCTGCATATAGCATCGTATAGATCATATTACTGTTCGAGATTACGTCCATCAAAGGATTTAAGCTGAATATATCATCTCCTTTAATCAATGAAATTAATACCGTAAGAAAAACGCTGAAAAAGTTTGTGATATACATCACTGCAGCCGTAATCATAAAGATTGCCAGAAACTTCGACGTTTTCAGTTTCACGACTTCACCCTTTGGCAGCTCTGGGATACTTCGTGTAAACAAATAGAAAGTCGGAAGTCCTATTCCAACCACGCTGATTGCAGTCAATGCCCATACATACCAATCCGTATCTGCAAGTCCCTGTGCAAATTGTTTGACGATAAGAACAATCAAATACTGAGATCCTATTACTGCGATTGCCATTGCCGCCAAACCAAATCCAAGTCGGCTGAGAATGTTCCTTTGTTCCCTGCCGCCAATAGCTGCAACGCTGCCCTTATTTTCTCCCGGCTCTATGATCAATTCCTTAAGTACACCATTCTCGTTTATTCCAATATTATCTTTATTTTGAAACTCCATATCTTGTTCTTCCATACTGCTCCCCCTTATTCTGTAATCGTCATTTTATTCAAGTCCATATTCCAGCATAGCAATTGCATCTTCCCATCTGCCTGCCGATGACGAATCCATCACTACACAGACTACTTTTCGTCCGTCTTTTTCGGCTGCTGCAACCAGGCATCTTCCAGCCATTGTGCTGGTTCCTGTCTTTAAACCAATCGCATAGGAATAGTATTGCCCACTGTATTGTTTGATCAACTTGTTCGTACACTCCCAGGTAATATCTTCCCCACTGGGAAATATATTCCTGGCGATACTTTTTTGTGCTATTTCAGTAATTGTCGATTTGCCTGCTGCGGCAATTCCAATCAGTCCCATATCATAAGCTGTGGTATACTGCCCAACTGCATCATATCCATCCGGCGTCTTAAAGCAGGAATTAATCACTCCCTCTTCCTCTGCTTTCTGATTCATCAGGCGAATAAATTCATTCACTGCTTCTTCTTTGGTAGCCTCTATGTCTCCAAGCGATTTTCTTCCTACATAAGCTGCTACTGCATATGCTGCATCATTTCCAGAAGGCACCAGCATTCCTTCTAGAAGATTTCGGACTGACAATACAGCCTTCTGCTCTAGATATGCTCTGGTAGAGTCAGAGGCAATCATCGTAATCTCATCTCCTATGGTGACTTCTTCCGTCTCTGAGCACCAATCAAGGGCTACGAGCGAGGTTAGAAGTTTCGCTGTACTTGCCGGAAACATTGCCTGTACAGGATTCTTATAAAATAGCACTTCTTTCGTCGTAGCATCAAACAAAATTGCTGCTTCTGCTTCCACCTCAATGCTCGGATTCGTGATATCCAGCGCCGTTTCAATTTGAGTGCACATGATCATATCCGGAATAAATGCTTTATAGTCAATTTCTTCACTGTCACAGATCAACTTTGCAGTTTCTTCCAGGCTAAAAAGCTGTTTTTTGATGCTGCTTGCTGGAAGCATTGCCTCTAAGCTACAGTCCGCTTGATTATTCCCGGCAAACTCATCAATATTACAGAGAATGATATTTTCTCCAAGTACACCGGTTAATCTGGCCTTCGTATTAATCTTCGATACTGTTGTACCGCTATTCCCTGTATCATCAACTACTGATTCAGCATCTGTAGCCTTTGTATCTATTGGTTTTACCTCTGTTAAATCACTATCAGAAGTCTGTGCTACTGTAGAACTATTTCCCGCAGCTGGTGTTCCTGCAATATTCTCTCCTGCACTTGCTTCCTCGCTAGAATTCTCACCATCTCCAGTCGAAGTTACAGCTTCTAGCAAACTATCCTGTATATTCACATCATTTGCATCAGCCGCATCTTCAACGATAATGTTTGTTTCATTCTGACCGATTAAGAGATCAGCACCCACAAACAGACTTCCGGTGACAACGCCTGCAAATATGATTAATCCTAATAAGCTCTTCTTATTCATCTCTCATTCCTCTTCCATCTGCACATTGTTCAGTCAAATGGGGACGTTGCTTAATGACTACGTCCCCACCTGTTTTATGTCGTAACAATATTCTAATATTTGTGTAAGAAGAATGCAACAAGTTTTGATGCATTAATTGTGAATTCTCGGTGCCTTACTATTATTCTGCAATATCAATGTTCACATTACCAACTCCGCCGTCTACTCTGATTGAATTAGGTGCACCGGAATTAATCATGTCCTCATCTGATACTTGACTGCCATTGACTCTGATCTTACCTACTCCGGAGTCAATATCAAGTTCATAATCTGCTTCATTTCCAATAAGATTCAGCTCTACTTCGCCAACTCCGCAATCTATCTTATTATCTCCTGTCAGGATTCCTTGAAGCTTGATATTTCCAACTCCACAGTCTAAATCGGTATCTTCAAAAATAATATTTTCAAAATCCACCGAACCAACGCCGCCGTCAATTTTAACCTCCTGCGAAGTCATGTTTACACCGCTGATATTTCCCGCACCTGCGGAGATGATGAGATCCTCTGCATTCAGACCCTCAATGTTTACTGTTCCGGCTCCGGTGTCAATTTTTGCTTCCTCTGCAATAAAATCTTCCGGTAGATATACCGTGATTTTTGAATTTGCACTGTCAATTCCGCCGAGATTAAAATTAAAGAAGAAAAACTGAGTTTCTGACTGTTTTTCACTAATGACTAATTTGCCGTTACTGTCTACTTTCGCTTCAAAGTCCGAAGTAACGTCCTCTGCTTCTACTTTAAACGTATCTCCGACTTTAATATATAAAGTCCCGGTCGAATTATCGATATCCAGACTCTGCACACCAACAAAAGTGTCAGAAAAATCCTTAAGATCTTTATCATTACTATCTATTCTATCTCCGGATATGAAAGACACCACCATTGCGCCCGCACCGGCAATGGAAGATATTATTCCAACACACAGTATGATTGCAAATGCTATCGCACAATATTTAATTACTCGCTGTAAAGAACTCATTTTATATCAATCCCTCCAAACATACAGGTAGAATTCAGATAAATGGTTGGTGCATTCGGATCGCTGCTTTGTGTTGCCTTATTGGTTACACCACCAAAGATCGGAACGTTATTGGATTTGATCTTAACGCCGTTCGGAAGAAAGATGTCAATGCCTCCGAATACTGCTGTTGCATTAATTTCTACGTCACCGTTAATAATCGCATTTCTTAAGTCTAATACTACACCGCCAAAGATCGCATTCAGATTTGTTCCGTTAAATACTTCGGTAACATGAATCGTATTGCTGCTAAATACTGCGCTGTAATCACTATGTGCTGCTCCTGTAAATGACCTGCCTGATCCATCTGCATTCGCATTAAATTTAGGTCCTTTGCGAAAAGCACCTTGGAACATGATTCGAATACCGACAAAGATTAAAATTACCGGTACCACTAGTTTCCAAATGCTGAAATTCAGGTCAATCCGATATGATATAAATAATAGAACACCAATGATGAAGCCCATCGTAGAGCCAACTCCAAAGCCGGTCTGTATCATGCTGATGAAACATGGAATGATAATTAGTAATGTCCACCATCCCGGAAAGAATAGCTGGAAGTCCCACAGATTAAGCACATTTCCGGCAAACCCTATTCCTATTACGATAAAAAACAATCCCCATAAACTATTTGATACTTTGTCTCTCATTATTATCCTCCCTTTTATACATCCATACACGTACTATAATGCGGTCAGTAATATTAATTACTTTAATCCTTCCGGATCTCCCATTATTATACTTAAATTGGAATCTTTACGTAATCATCATACTTCATAATACTGGACTTCGCAAGACCAAACAGCAATCTCTAATCTTTTTAATGAAATCTTAAGGATTTCTATAAAGAGAAAACTCCAATCAAGGATAGACATCTTCTTATGCCTGTACTTAATCGAAGTTTTCCTTTGATGCAGCTATGTCGTGTAATCTGGTTATTGCTTTGTATTATTCCGTATAACTCACATACTCAGAAGTGAAATTATATTTTACTGTATTGCTCTCAAATACATTATAAGTGTGATTATAGCGAATAAATGTCTCATTTACCCGTACCAGATAATTCTGAAGCATCAGCGAGATGTCAGCTGCATCAATCTCATTATAGATAATGTCATACTGGCTTCCGCCATTCAGTGTATCAAGGAGATTTGAATCACTGTTCTTCCAAGGCATGATCTGAATCGGCTTTGCCACGTTAGTAAAAATATTATCCATAATAACAGGATGTGTCATGCCGCTTGCCAGAATCGCCCTGTCCGTACCGCTCATTCCTGTGCCTACATTCTTGATTGTATTTCCTTCAATGACCGGTTTTGTCCAGTTCATGATTCGGATTGCATCGGAGTCTGTATTTTCTATCGTATTGTTTAAAATTTGAATATTATCATGGCTTTTTCCCTCTGAATATTTATGAGTTCCAATTGCACGTTCTAAATCATAAAAGCAATTATTTCGGATAATAATATCTTTATTCGGAGTACAGTCATAACTGGTCCATACCGCATTGAATCCACCAGTATTCTTATCCGGAGTATCAATATTAATCGCTTCCTTGATTCCTCGAACAGAATCCTTGTGATTTTTAAAAACGTTATTATCAATCGTTACCTCCGTAGAAGCATCTAATTCTATGAAATGACCGCTGTACATATTCTGAAAAGTAATCCCGCTGATGGATACATTCGAATTATGTCCGCATACGATTCCGATGCCATCCACCGTGAAATTCAGGTCTATGATTACGACTCCTTCTCCCACAAAATGAATGTTCTTTTCTCCGCTATATCCACTGTAGGCTCCAATTATCGTAGATTTAGACGGTGCTGCTAACTGAAAAATGGATTTGGAGCTGGCCATATCATCAATTCCGGTATAAGTCGTCTTCTTAATCACGACTCCATCCTCAAAATTTATCGTTACATTCGATGGAACATACAGCGTATTACTCACATTATAGATTCCTGCCGATATGGTTAAGGTTCCTCCGCCGACATTTTCTAATTGTTCCAGATAAGATCTTAACATATAATATGGTTTTGTCTGGCTGTTATAAGTACTATAAGTATGAAAATTATTCTGGAAGGTCTCGGAGTTTGGAGTGACTACAAACTCTGTCACTGCCGCATTATAAATCTCCCATTTTTCCGTATCGGTATCAAATACATTATATACTTTGTTATAACGAATCGAATACTCGCTCATGTTCCTTAAGGTGTTGTTTAACATCTCTGCCTGATTAGTGGCGCTGATCTTATTATAGGTAATGCTGTAACTCTTGCCATGATTCGTGTTCTTCCAAGGCAAAATCTGGATGGCACGGTCTACCCTCTTGAAGGTATTCTGAGTGATGGTCGGATATTTGGCTCCACTTACCATCACTCCTCTCTGAGTCGCGGTATTATCCTGCAAATCAACAAAAGTATTATTCTTGATAATGCATTTCTCCCAGTTCAGAACTCTTACTGCATCTGAATCAGTCTCGGAAATTGTATTGCCAATAATCTGAATATTCTTCTGATACTTATTTTTCGTATATTTCATTGTTCCGATGGCACGTTCTAACTTGTAGAATTTATTGTTCGATATCGTAATATTCTGATTGATGGTCTTATCATCTTTACTCCAAGGATAAACAAATGCTGCGGTTGATGCATCCGGCATTTCAAGAGAGACCGCCTCTTCGCTATTGTTCGAAGAGTTTTTATGATAACGGAACACATTATCCTTAATAACGACTCCTTTGGACCCTGCGACTAAGATAAAGCTGCCGCTATTCATTCTCTGAAAGGTTATATTTTGAATCGTAATCTTCGTATTATGGCCTGACACAATTCCCGTCGCATCTTTCATGTAGCACAAATCAATGGTTGCGGTTCCGTATCCTATTATTTTAATATTTTTCGCACCGTAATATTTCGATACTGAATTGGAACGACCTGATTTGCTTGGCGTTATCAATTGAAATAAAGATTTGGACGCTGGCATTTTTTTCGTTCCCGTGCTAGTTCCTTTTTTAATTTTAACGCCATTTTTTAATTTAATGGTTACATTCGAAGGGATATAGAGGGTATTGGTAATGGTATAGGTCCCTTTTGAAAGTACCAAGGTTCCGCCTCCCGTTTTTTCTAATCGTTCTAGGTACGAACGAAGAGTATAATACTGTCTTGTTTTTGCATTATAAGTGCTCATCTTAACATATTTATTCTTGTAAGGTTTGCTGGAGGCTTTTATCGTATAGGTTTTGGTCGCTGCTTGTGCTACCATTAAATCTGTGCTCTGAAAAGTAAAAATTCCAATCATTATTAACAGCAGCCCAAAGAGCATAAAAGAAGCATTAAACTTTCTCTTACTGCACTTTGCTGTTTTATTATTCCAATTAAGATTGTTCATTATCCCCTCCCATATCACCAAATTTTCTAGTTTTAACATAGTACTTTTCTTATTTTTTTCATCCTGTTTCTTGCTGTCTCTGTTCTCAAGTCTCTCGATAAGTCTGTTCATCCCCCAGCCCCCATATCCTATATAATAAGTTTCTTCTACTGCAAGTCCATATTTACAAACATTATGCTGCTCTACTTCATGTTATTTTCAACTAGTTCTTACTTTTGATTTTGTTCAAAATTTTATGTATCTACTAATTAGTATCGTCTTTTTATATATGGAACCTTAGATATATATTACAATAAAACATTTAGTTTTTGAAATATAATTAGAGTTTTTGGTATATAAAAAAGTGCATTACATTTTAACGATTAAGTTAAAATATAACACACTAAGATTATTACGTATTCGCTTTAAGCCAACTTTGATTTTGCAACCTCTGTAAGAGCTGTGAAGCTTTCTGCATCGTTAATTGCCATTTCAGAAAGCATCTTTCTATTAATATCAATGTTAGCTAATTTTAAGCCATACATGAATTTGCTATAAGATAATCCGTTCATTCTTGCTCCTGCATTGATACGAGCGATCCACAATTGTCTGAACTGTCTCTTTCTTTCTTTTCTACCAGCAAAAGATGAAGTTAAAGCTCTCATTACTGATTGCTTTGCTACTCTATACTGTTTCGATCTGGCGCCTCTATAGCCTTTAGCCAGCTTTAATACTCTATTATGTCTTTTCTTTGCGTTCATTCCGCCTTTAATTCTTGCCATCTTCTATTCCTCCTTATCACCAATCTCTACAGATATGGTAAGATTTTCTTCATATTCTTGATATTTGTTGAATCTGTCATAGCTGCTTTTCTGAGATTTCTTTTTCTTTTTGTGGTTTTCTTGGTCAAGATATGGCTTTTTCCAGCCTTCATTCTCTTCAATTTACCGGTACCTGTTAGTTTGAAACGCTTCGCTGCTGCTCTGCTTGTTTTTAATTTTGGCATGATATTTCCTCCTTAAATAATTAATACAGCCGGATTGGCTTATGGTAATCTATAGTAAGCTTCCGAATTGCTGTTGTATTTTGTATTTAACGTTTTTCTGTTAAGAACATAATCATATTTCTGCCCTCAAGTTTAGCTGATTTTTCAACTACAGCAATATCCTCAAGTTTAGCATAGAAATTATCCAAGATTACTTTAGAGGATGCTGTATGAGCCATCTCACGGCCACGGAAACGTAATGCTACCTTAACCTTATCGCCATGCTCAATAAATTTCCTTGCCTGGCCTGCTTTAGTATTCAAGTCGTTCTCGTCAATGTTGGGTGACAAACGAATCTCTTTAACTTCTGTCACCTTCTGTTTTTTCTTGGCTTCTTTATCTTTTCTTGCCAATTCGTATTTATATTTACCATAATCGATAATTTTACAAACTGGCGGCTTTGCGGTCGGAGCAACTTTAACAAGGTCAAGATTTGCATCTTTCGCGAGCTGCATAGCATCCTTAGTTAACAGGATACCTAATTGTTCTCCCTCTTCACCGATTAAGCGAATTTCTTTGTCTCTGATTTGTTCATTAATCATTAAATCGCTAATAGTACTGCACCTCCATAGGTTATAAGTCATTTTGCTACATGTTTCAATTACATTCTTAATGAATTGACTAGCTAAATTACTTGATGTAAACGTGTATCCACAAGGGAAAGGATGAATCACTTCACTTGTCTGCGATTGTCTGTAGAGCAGACAACTCAATAAAAAAAGGTGGATAATTAGATTATCCACCTTCAAGCTCTATCATATCGTTATCTCTTATGAAGTTTCATAGGAAATAACAAAATACTCTATTTGCATTGACCCGTTCACGGTAACTCTGTATTATCCGGTTAAAAATAATATATTACGTTATAGGGTGAGAGATGGATTCTCTTCTTTTACCTTGTAAATATTGGTTTGCAATATTCACAGCTATCAAAGTATAACACATGATCCAACCTGCGTCAAGTATTTATTCGAATAAATGTCATCTCTGCTACTTTCCTGCCTTCATTCGAAACTTTGCAAGTGCTCTTGATATTGCCGTACCTAAGATAAAGCAGATGCCTGCTTCTATTAACCCATTCACTCCAACAAAGAGTATTACGAAGGTGAACACGTTCTTAGTATTTAACGCGGTAGCAAAGCTCTGGATATATTCTGTATTATAGAAGAATAAAACCAGTGTAGTCATAAAGAACAAAGTATTAAATATTGGTCCTGCAAGGCTTGTGATTGCAAAAGAAAACTTCTTAGTTGTATTTCCTTTTTGCAGTCCCTTAAAAACAAGACCGGAAAGCCATCCCATTAAAATACGGGGAACGATACATAAAATTAAAGTTCCTATCGGATTGATTCCCAGAAGCACTGCCCCAAATGGACTCATGCCAAAACATTGAATGAAGCTGGTAATACCGAATACTCCACCTAGAATTGCACCGCTGATCGGTCCAAGCGCAATTGCGCCGACAGTAACCGGAACCACAAGCAATGTGATTTCAAGTCCAAGGGTTTTAATATACCCGATTGGAGTAAATGCCATTAATATCACAATTGCAATAAGTAGTGCTAATTCCACCATCTTAGTCGTACGGGTCGTAACGTTTGTTTTCATAAATACCTCCTTAGTTCCTGCCCTTTTTGTTTGGGTCAAGATTATCTATATTGGGTTCTCACAATTGTACCAGCTATAAGAAGATAGAACACTTCTTATTCTTCGGTTTCAGATTAATTAACTACCGTCAGAGTTTCTAATCCATGTTCTCCTCTACGTCCCTTTTTATTAGAGTACGATGGAGCACATTCACCAGAATTTCAATGTCCCTCTCACGGGCATATACACTCTTTCTAGGCAGTTTTATCTTTATCAATTGTATCTAGTATAATATCGTATCTGTTTTAGAAATGCAAGAATTAATTATGTCTTAACGGGAATCTTCCAATGGTTTCAGCAAATACCAGCTTGCCATAACAAGCACCGCTCCAAGGATCGTCATAATGAACAGACTCACATATTGATCCGGGAAGAGAATCACTAAAAAGGTACTTACATTGATGATCATATGCAGAAAGATTGGAGCAATAATTGATTTATACTTGTGATAAATGAGCCCCAGCAAAAAGCCCATGACCGTTGCATAGATTCCCTGCACAATATTTTGATGATACACACCGAACAATAATGCCTGAAGGAGATTTGCACCCATGAAGGTAATCACTCGGCTTGCTTTTTTGAGTATTACGCCTCGGAATACTAATTCTTCTGCAATCGGAGCGCCAAAAACCATTAGTAGCAATACTACCAATCCATTTCCACTGGTAAGTCCCTCCATAGTTGTGGCATAATCAGCAAAAGCAGCAGCAAAATATGGTCTAATCAGACTCATCACTCCCGAAATAAAGAACTGGCATCCAACTCCAAGCATAATTAAGAGTGCTACATTTTTACGTTCAAAGATATTCTCCAGACTGCCTTTCACTTCATAACGAATTTCATTCCGGTACCAGAAGTAAAAAACAACTCCGCAGGCCAGAACAGCTATAGTGCCAAATAAATACTGTATTTCAGGCGAAAGCGAATTGTTGATGGCATATGCTATTTCAGCCTGATCCCTGATTCCCTTGATGCCCATTTCAAGGCTAGCTTTCGTTCCTACTGCAAAACTGTAGGCAAATGCCAACAAATTAATGACGGTATATTGAATTGCTTCTGCCGCAAAAAAAGGCAGGATGCTTTTACAGTACTCCCAAATTTTTCTCATGTTCATCTCCATCTATCTTATCTGCTTTCACTTAATTACGGTTGAAGTTCATGTCCTTTGTTTCATTATGCCAGTGTTAATGACCTTTACTTCATTATGTCTCTCTTAATTCCTTTTGCTTAATTATTCCCTTGTAAATATCTTATACCAAATTTCACTACCGTTAATGCCTCTTTTTTAATTTTGTCTGTTACTAATAAAGGTATATAGTTTCTGTTGAAATTCTTTACGATTTCTTCTGCTGATGGCAACTCTTTCTTTATTCTGCAGTATAATGTATTCCTTATTCACTTCATCAACATAAGCCAAGTTGATAAAATACGTTTTATGACAGCGGACGAAATACATTTTGTTCAATATCTCTTCCCATTCTATCATGGTATTCCTTGTTAAGTAACTAGAATCCAAGGTACGTACAATCGTGTTCTTGCCATCTGCTTCTATATAGAGAATTGATTTATATAAAACGACTTTCTGCATTCCATCCAGGTTAAGAATTACCTTGCCTTTATCTAGCTCTTTGCGAACTGCATTCATGCATCTTTCCAAATCATGATATTGCAATGGCTTTAGCAGAAAACGGAATGCGTTTACTTCAAAGGATTCCTGCATCATTTCCTTATGACCTGTTAAAAATATGATTAGTAAATCTTCGTTTCGCTCCTGCAACCGGTATGCCGTCTCCATACCACTGATTCCCTGCATCTCAATATCGAGGAGAACAAGATTCAGCTCTCTTTCCTGTTCCATGAGCTCTTCCCCCGATTGAAATTCCAATACTTCCAGCGGAAGATTATTTTCTGTTCCATATCTATCCAATTGTTCGATTACTAGACTGCGATACATTTTTTCATCATCACAGATACCAATCAGCATCATTACCACTCCCAGCTTATACGTGCTACTTAGTAGCTCGCATTATATATAAAATTGTACCATATTAGTGGGTTGACAACAACCTATTTCCATATAGACCAAATTGTTGCATCCATCGCTTGGAAGGTCAGCCCTGCCAATCACCCTTTCATTCTCAGATAATATTCCGTATTTCTCTCTGAAAAAAGAAAACCGACGAAGAAAGCAGTTATGCCTTTCTTCGTCGGTTCTTATTTTCCGGATAACTTTTCATTGTTTATTTTAATAGTAAATACACAATGAACCACTAATCTAATTCTATTAATCAATTTCTGATATCAATTTGATGCTTAAATTATTTTGCTCTTTCAATCGATTTGATGCTTCTCGTCACCATATGCATTTGCAGTTTGAATTAACCCAGTACTACTTCAACTTCATGCACATTCTTATCACAAAATAGCGGTATGATATTTCCAGCAACTTCCTTGCCATCTACGGTCATTTTAACGACACCTTTCGATACATGGTTCGGGTTCTTAACAGCAATATGGAAGATGTCTCCTCTGAATTCTCTTGTAATTGTATAACCGTCCCATTCTTTCGGAATGGAAGGATCCACCTGCAGTCCATCATATTCAGGTTTGATGCCGAGAATATACTGTGAAATTGCAACAAAGTTCCAGGAAGCAGTTCCTGTCAGCCAGGAATTCTTAGCTTCTCCAAAACGTCTTGCATCTTTTCCTGCTACCATCTGAGAATATACGTATGGCTCCATGCGATGAACTTCAGAATATTCTTCTGTGTAAGCCGGAGCAATTCTTGTATAGTAATCAAATGCTTTGTCTCCTCTTCCCATATATGCTTCTGCTGCCATAATCCAGGCATTGTTGTGACAGAAGATACCGGCATTTTCTTTATAACCTGCCGGATAGGTAGAGATTTCTCCGTATTCGATATAATACTTGGTATAGGCAGGATTCTGAAGAACAAGACCGTATTTGGTTCCCAGACGTTCGTCTACCGCATCCAGCGCCTCGATTGCTTTACCATCTTCAACACCGCAGCCGCCTAGAATGCAAAGGCCTTGGGATTCGATGAATATCTTGCCTTCTTCATTCTCTTCGCTACCGATCTTCTTGCTGAAATCATCATAGGCACGAAGGAACCAAGAACCGTCCCAACCGTCTTTCATGACAATCGCACGCATCTTCTCGATTTCTTTCATTGCGCGAGCTGCTTCTGCTTTGTCATTCTTAGCCATAAGCTTTGCATATTCTTCTCCGATGTAGCAGAACATTCCAGCGATCATAACCGATTCTGCAACCTTACCATCTTTGCTGGTAGAGGTTTGGAAAGACTCTCCCGGTGCAGAAGAGAAGCAGTTTAAGTTAAGGCAGTCGTTCCAGTCAGCACGTCCGATTAATGGAAGTTCGTGAGGTCCGACATTATTGATAACATGATCAAAAGCTCGTTTTAAATGGTCAGAAAGTGGTGTACTCTTTGACTCATCATTATCAAAAGGAGTCATTTCTTCTAAGATACCGAAATCTCCTGTTTCTTTTACGTATGATACTACCGCTAATACTAACCACAGCGGATCGTCGTTGAAGTTTCCGCCGATCTCGTCATTACCCTTCTTGGTTAATGGCTGATACTGATGGTATGCTCCGCCGTCCTCCAGCTGAGTTGATGCAAGATCGATGATTCTTTCTCTTGCGCGGTCCGGAATCTGATGCACGAATCCAAGCAAATCCTGGTTTGAATCACGGAAGCCCATTCCACGGCCAATGCCGGATTCAAAGTAAGAAGCACTTCTCGATAGATTAAAGGTAACCATACATTGGTATTGGTTCCAGATATTAACCATCCGGTTTAACTTATCATCTGCAGAGTCAATGGTGTACTTGGATAATAACTTGTCCCAGTGTGCAGCAAGTTCTGTAAATGCTTTATCAACAGCTTCTACGGTGGAGAATTTCTCTATCATCGCTTCTGCTTTTGTCTTATTAATGATATTCTTGCTTTCCCATTTCTCTTCTTCTGCATTCTCAACATATCCTAAGATAAATATATATTCTTTGGATTCGCCTGGTTCTAAGTCTACTTCTACGCAATGAGAAGCAATTGGCGACCATCCGTCTGCAACGGAGTTATTGGACTTGCCGGCAAGTACTGCCTGTGGATTATGGAAGCCGTTATAAGTTCCCATAAAGCTTTCTCTGTCAGAATCAAATCCGGCAATCGGAGTATTTACAGAGAAGAACGCATAATGGTCACGTCTCTCTTTATATTCCGTTTTATGATAAATAGTGGAGCCTTTAATCTCTACTTCACCGATGTTGAAGTTTCTCTGGAAGTTCGTCTGATCATCCTGAGCATTCCATAAACACCATTCAATGAAAGAAAACAGTTTAATCTGTTTCTTTTTATCTGTTGTATTCTTAATAACCACCTTATGCACTTCTGCATTCGTATTCATAGGAACAAAGAAAGTTACTTCCGATTCTACTCCTCCCCGAGTACCAGAAATCTTTGTATAACCCATACCATGTCTACATTCGTAATGTTCTAGTTCGTTTTTAACTGGTGCCCAGCCTGGAGACCATACATCTCCGCCATCGTTAATATAATAATAACGTCCGCCACCAAGATCAAGCGGAACATTGTTATAACGATATCTAGTGATTCTGCGCAGCTTCGCATCCTTATAGAAACTATATCCACCAGCAGTATTTGAAATTAATGAAAAATACTCCTGTGAACCTAAATAGTTGATCCAGGGATATGGAGTCGTTGGTGTCGTTATGACATATTCTTTCTGTGAATCATCGAAATACCCGTATTGCATCTTTAAATCCTCCTTAAACTGTTTATACTTACCCACGTTTTCATTATATTATACCTCTCTGACCATTTCAACTTAAACGTATTCGAAAAACGTAACAAAATATAAACTTAAATTTAGTATATAATTTTTGTCCAAATTTATAATAAAAATGGTTTTAATATACTATGAACTAAGAAATGATGCAAATCAGGAATAATTTTATGCGAAATGTTCATCTATTCGTGCAAATCCTTTTTAACCCAATCTACCGATTCTGCTGTTTTTCTGAATTTTCTTGAAAGTTGGCACGTTATACCTTATCATTATATCCATCCTAACGCACATAATTGGTGGCTATTACAAAACTTCGTACTTTTAATTTTCTATTTGATTGAAATTGTTATAAACACAGCAGCATCCTCAAAGCAAAATATTAATATATTCATCAAAGTAAATTTTTCCGCAAATATAACCATGAGAATATACCCTATTGATTTTAAATAATTTTAAGACAGCATATTATATTATTTATGCTGAATTGAACTACCACGAAGGAGGTTTCCCTATGAGCGACAACAATCCTTTTCCATCTTCAAACAATCCATCTCCCAGAAACCTAGCCAATCATATCGATAACACTATTTTGGATAAGACGGTGGCTTCTGATTTTGTCTTTACTGCATCCGAGAATAATCATGTCCCTCCAAAAAATATTCGCAAAAAATCTTTTCGCAAGGTACTTCTATCCCTCTTATTAATTCTTCTCTTAGTTGCCTTAGGTATAACCGGTTTTATCTTTCGCGATACTATACGAAATCGTTATGCTCTGCTTACAAAAAGTCCGTCCGAGTATTATGCTTATATTGAGACAAACTCCTTCCACCGTCTTGCAGACGGGCTTTGGATCTATCAGAAATACGTTACCGGAGATTCTTCTTACCAAACTACAAGTGATATCTCTTTCTACCGTGATGCTCTTGATTCCTTATCAGAAACCGCCTTTGGCTTCAGTTTGAAAGATGCAGAAGATATCCTCGGTATCTCAGTAGAGCATATCGGTTTCGATTTCCTGTATCAGGAGGAGGCTCACCTTCAAAGTGAGACTCTCGGTATTAGTTTCAATCAGGAAAGTGTGATTACTCTTGATTGCTATGCAGATCTCTTAAAGAGGAAAGTTCTTTTTCGTATCCCTGAGTTAAGTAGCTCCTATCTTAAAACCTCCATGACAACAGAGGATATTTCCTCTGATCTTGGAATATTATTTCTCGAACTGCTTGATTCCGAGAAGTCCTCTATCCTAATAAAACGCCACGGTGAACTTCTTGCGACCTCTATAAAGCAAGTAGAGTTAGAAAAAGATACCAAGATTACACTTGATTCTTTATCGGAGGAGGTCACGAAATTAACCGTCACCATTTCAAAGGAAGATATCTTTAATATTACTTCTGCTCTTCTTGACGCAGCAAGAGCGGATCAAGTTATAATAGAGCTTCTTCCCTCCCTTGGAAGAACGACGGCTGGCTATCAGAAAACAATAGATACTGCAAAGACAACCTTATGGAATTCTTATTCTACCTCCACCGCGGAAAGCCTTCAGATGCTTTTATTTGTGGATGACAAAGGTCATGTCATAAGTCGCAGCATCGGCAGTGCAGAATCCTCTGCCTCCTTTTCCTATGCCTATCTGAATCACAAAGATTATAGTGAGTACCAGACCTCTCTGACCGACTCCGATGGAACCAACTTAATAAATGCATATGGAAGCCACCGGAAAATCAACAATACTTATCGCGGATTATTAAACGTCGAATATTCCAATCCCGAATCCAACTACCTTGCAGAAACTGATTTCGAGATTGCTTATGAAGATGCCGCCATAAAGCCCGAGAATCATCATCTGTATTCTTACGGAATGTACACCCTCTCTTCTGATGATTTGATGGGTCTGCAGATTGAGCTTAGCAACAGTGTGGTAGATACCTTGCAGCACAATGACGTCACAGTACGCATGGGAGCCTCGCCCTTAATCACAATTGCTACCGAGACTGAATACCTTTCAGATACTAAAATTACGTCACCTGATTCCACCTCAGAGATATATGATTTAACGCAGATAGAGGATTATCTTGCTACCATTAGCCTAGAGGACTATTTCGCCGACCTGGAGGACAAACTAAATATCAATCTTTCTGATCTCATAAGTAATTACTTACCTTAGTTAGCAGCTTAACTCATAAGTAATATTTACCTCAGTTAGCATCTGATCTCATAAGTAATTACCTGCCTTAGTTAGCTACTTAATTTAAGAGTTATTTAATAAGAATTTTCTTTTTTTTGGCCTATAAATGTGATAAACTAATAATCGTTAAGAATATCTATACATAAAGCGAGGTTATCACAATGGCAAAACAAACTGTACTAGATGAAGATGCTATCATTTACCAGCCAAGAGAAAAACTTACCGAAAAAGAAAAGTTAAGCGATATGACCTTTCATAATAAAGTAGTTTATCTTTGGTCTTATTATAAAATTCATGCAATTCTTACAATCGCTGTGGTTGCACTTGCTACTTATATCATACATAATATTATTACCCCTAATATTGTGACTCAGTTCTCTGTTGCAATGATTGACAATACCGTGCCAGAAGAAGTCATAGAAGAATATAAGTCCGAATTTGCAACTCGTCTTCAGTTAGACCCTAAGCTTGAGAAGCTTGACTTTAATTCCTCCTTCTACTTTAATGGCAGTGCTGATTATTCATCGAATATGCAGTCCGTACTGAGCACCTATGTAGCTGCCGGTGAAATTGATGTCATTATCGCTCCGGAATCTGAGATGGCTAATTTTGCCTATTATGGTTTTCTTGATAAACTCTCCGATCAGCTGCCGACCGATATTTATGCTACCATGACAGATGACTTTTATTTCTCTGATCAAGAAGAAGATGCCGAGTCGAATGCTTATGGTATTTATTTGACGGATACCAAGATGTATCAGGATTATACGAACGTAGATGATCCTTTTGTAATCGGAATCGTCACGAACTCGAAGCACAAGACAAATGCAGTTGAATATATCCGTTATTTATTCGGGGAATAAAAGCCCTGGTCTTCCTATAATAACAAAGCAAATTATACTTACCACAAACCCACATTAAATAAGGCCTTTACCAAATCGCTTCCGATTTGAGTAAAGACCTTATTTTATTATCTGCCGATAAGAGTTCATCGATTACATTACGGTTAAAACCATGCAGCGAACTACTCCTTCTTAAGTAATACTTCGTAATATATGACTATTTTGCAGTGATATATCCTTGTGCTTTTAATAATTCAGCAATCAATACGCCGCCGCCTGCTGCACCACGGATCGTGTTGTGAGACAGACCTACAAACTTGTAATCATATACTTTGTCTTCACGTAATCTTCCAAGGGTTACTCCCATGCCGTTTTCGTAATCACGGTCAAGCTTCGCTTGAGGACGGTTATCTTCTTCGAAATATTTGATGAACTGCTTTGGAGCACTTGGTAAATCAAGTTCCTGAGGCAATCCTTTAAAATTGTTCCATGCTTTTAAGATCTGCTCTTTGGTAGGTTTTCTGTCAAAGCTGACAAATACTGCTGCCGTATGTCCGTCGCTAACAGGAACTCTGAGACACTGGGTCGTAATAATTGGTGCTTCTGCTTTCACAATCTTGCCATCCACTACTTTGCCCCAGATTCTAAGTGGCTCTTGCTCACTCTTTTCTTCTTCACCACCGATATACGGGATTACGTTATCAACCATTTCCGGCCAGTCTGCAAAATTCTTTCCTGCACCTGAAATTGCCTGATAGGTAGTTGCAACTACGACTTTGATACCGAATTCTCGAAGTGCATGAAGTGCAGGTGTATAACTTTGAATGGAACAGTTCGGTTTTACAACGATAAAGCCCTTCTTTGTTCCAAGTCTCTTCTTCTGATCTTCAATGACAGCAAGGTGTTCTGGATTCAATTCCGGAACTACCATAGGTACATCCGGAGTCCATCTATGCGCACTGTTGTTGGATATTACAGGTGTTTCGGTCTTAGCATATGCTTCTTCAATTGCTTTGATTTCATCCTTTGTCATATCAACTGCACTGAATACAAAGTCAACGGTACTTGTGACTTTCTCTATTTCATTCACGTCCATAACAATCAGTTTCTTCATATTATCTGGCATCGGTGTCGTCATCTTCCAACGGCTTCCGACTGCTTCTTCATATGATTTTCCAGCACTTCTCGGGCTAGCTGCTAATGTAACTACTTCAAACCATGGATGGTTTTCTAATAAGGCAATAAATCTTTGTCCTACCATTCCAGTTGCTCCAAGGATACCTACTCTTAATTTATTCATCTTAATTTCCTCCATTTGTTCTTCTATGGCATACATTTGTCTTTCTCGTACATATACTATAACCCAATTTCAAAATAAATCAATACAAAATTATCTAATTTCAAAATATTTGTTAGAAATATATAAGGAAACACCTGAATATACTAATTGTTTAGTGATTTTTCCATATAATTTTGGAACTCTTCCATCAATCTGGCAAGATCCTCCATCTTCTCAATCTCATTCACACGGTTTCTTATTTTGGCAGAACCGGGGTATCCTAATGTGTACCATGCAACATGTTTGCGCATTTCACGCATACCGGTATATTCGCCTTTATACTCTACGGACAGTTCTGCAT
>JBASOB010000480.1:0-10272 GCA_049657865.1 Mobilitalea sp. | reverse complement strand
CATTAGAACCGCTCAGGAAATCATCCGCAGTAAAGAAAGTCCCAGCATCTAAATCAAAGTGGGTATGGGTATCGATAAATCCCGGAAAAAGCAGTTTACCGCTCACATCAATTACCTTTGCACCCTCTGCACTTAGATTTTCCCCAATACGTGCAATTATTTCTCCTTTGATTAATACATCCATTATTTTACTTTCCTCGGGGGAAACTACCATTCCGCCTTTTAATAAAATATCCATGCTTTTCTACGCCTCTGCTTATTCTATCAGACTATTTTAGTAATAAGTAATTATAATTCTTAGATACGGCTAATATCAGATCTTTGATGCCTTTATATACCTTGCAGTTTGGATCACTAAGTACAGCGTCCTGACTTACTCCGCCGAGACGGATTCTGAACGTCAATTTGTCTTCATCGAGTAACACAAAGCCCTCATTCTCGCTGTTAGTAAAATCCTCTACCGTACGATATAGAGTGAATTTTTCTTTGTAAGGAGCACTGTCATAAGGGCAGAAGCTCTTGCAGTTACCGCATTCATTACACATATAATCTACATGAATAATCTGCGTTGTCCTACTTCCCTGAACATTAATTGCAATATTAGCACGGTTCGGACATACTTCCGTACACGCTTCACAAACCTGATTGCATTCAAGACAACGTTCTGCTTCATCCTTATCTTCTTTACTATGAACCAAAATGCCCTTCTTTGCAACAATTTTTTCGTTCGGGCTTTCCGTCACGATTTCGCTTCTCTCTTCTAATCTGAGAATTGCATTTACAGCTTTAGAAGCATCTCTGATTGCTTCCACAACGGTTGCTGGCCCAAACGCTCCATCTCCGCAAATATATACATTAGGTACAGAAGATTCCAAAGTATCTTGATTTAATACTGCTTTCCCTTTGTCACCAACTTTAATACTCAGGGATTCATAATACGCACTATCTACCTTTTCTCCGAGAGAAGCAACGATGGTATCAATGTCAAGTACTACTTCCTCTTCTGTCTCGATTGGTTTTTGTCTTCCGGAAGCATCCAGTTCACCAAGGATTACTTTATGGCAGAGTAGTTTACCATTCTTCTGAGATACCGGGGCTAACAGTTCCTTTAGTATAACTCCATCCTGGACAGCCAGTTCTAATTCTTCTTCATCAGCGGGCATGTTTCTCTTGTCACGACGATATACCACAAATACATTTTCAACTCCAGGCATTCTCTTTGCTGCTCTCGCTGCATCCATTGCCGTATTACCGGCACCGATGACTGCAACGTTCTTGCCTAAGTTCAGTGATTCCGGCTCATTCCTGCAGGCTGTTAAGAATTCAATCGCGTTGATTTCATTCTCGGAAGTAATACCAAGAGGCATACCTTTATTCGCACCAACTGCGAGAATCACTGCTTCATATCCTGCAGAGGTAAGTTCACTTAAGTCAGTTACCGGATGGTTGTATTCAAATTTAGCACCGAATGTTTCCGCCAATTTTACATCCTTATCAATCTCAGAACCTGCAATTCTAAAAGCAGGAACTACATATCTCACAACACCGCCAGCCTGTGCTTTCTTCTCAAACACAGTAACCTCAGCACCTTCTCTTGCAAGGAAGAAGGCTGCAGCAATACCGGCCGCTCCTGCACCGACAACAGCTACTTTCCTGCCGGATGCCTTACCGGAAGACTTCATTTCTTGCAGAAGATTTTCATAACCATTCTGCGCTGCAATTAATTTCACGGCACGGATCTGTACCGGCTCCTCATAGAAGTTACGGGTACATTTTGTCATACAGGTATGACTGCAGATGGTTCCGGTGATAAAAGGAAGTGCATTCTTATCCGTGATTACCCGAAGGGCTTCCGTATACTTGCCCTCCTTTACCAGTTTAAGGTAAGTCGGAATATCCTGATGTATCGGACACTGTTCGTTGCAAGGAGCCGTGAAGCAGTCGAGCAGCGGAACCTTCTTTATCATTTTTCTGTTCGGAGTAGGCTTTGCGCTCTTGATATGATGTTTATCCTTTTTAATCTCATCAATCAGTTTGCTGATGCCTTCCACGTCCACATTGATTTCTGGTTTATATTCCATTTTTTCTAATTTCTCAGCAATCTGGTTGGATCTTTGATAACCTCCTGTTTTAAGGAAAGTGGTCGCCATCGTAATCGGCCAGATGCCAAGGCTGAATATTTTATCGATATTGAAGTAGTCTGCACCACCAGAATAGGAAATGCGGAGCTTGCCGTCAAAAGCTTCTGAAAGCAGATAGGCTACGGAAAGGGAAAGTGCACACAGAGGTCGCCCTGACATGTACATCTCCTGACTTGGAAGCTCGTTACGGGTTACATCTACCGGGAACGTATTCGTAATCTTAACCCCGAATTCAAGCTCCATACTTGTCCCGAGATTTTGTAATCTTTGAAGCATCGGTACTGCATCTTCAAACTGCAAATCGTCTTTAAAGTGGAAATCACCGAATACGACATAATCATATCCCATCTCATCCATGATTGCCCTTGCCTTTGGGTATCCTAGAAGAGTAGGATTGCATTTCACATAAGTATTCAAATGCTTCTCTTTTAATAGGTAGGAAGCAATGCTTTCTATTTCCGCAGGAGGACATCCGTGCAAAGTAGAAACTGTTACGGAAGTACAGATCTTCGAACTGATACTCTCAACAAATGCCTGATCTATCTTCGTAAATTTATCTAAGTTATCTAGAAGATATGTTTTACATTCCTTGAAAACCCGAGTGTCCTTTGCCTCCATTAAGTTGTCGATGAACGTATTGATTTTATCTGATTTAATACCCTTCAAATCGTAGCCGACGCTCATATTAAATACGAATCCGTCTGCGTCTCCAAGACCAAATTCCTTCGCCATCACTTTACAGGCAAACCAGCCTTTTACGTACTCCTCCATCGCTTCCGGAACACGAAGTTCTGTAGACCACTCACAGTTATAACCTTCATCATCTGCTATAATGCAAGGTTTACTGACCGGAAGATCTTCTCCGTCAAGGATCTGAACTGTCTTTAATTCGAGGAATCTGCTGCCAGTGTAATAGGAGGCCACGATATTTTGAGCTAGCTGCGTATTCGGTCCTGCTGCCGGACCAAAGGGGGTTTCAATTTTCTCTTCAAATATCTTTAATGACTGCTGCTTCTCTTTTATGAAGGGTTTACGAACACCAAATACTTTACCGGTTTCTTTTCTTTCAGTTAAAATCCATTCCATCAGATTATGAAAGGGAATCGGGGTCATTCTGTCTCCCATGTTTTTATATCCTCCTATTCGTTAATGCTTTTCGCAAGAAGTGCTGCTTGTTCTCTGCAGTCAGCCATTGCCTTAGCCTCATCAATAAATAATAATTCTCTGTCTCTCATTACAACTTTACCATTAATCATCGTAGTAACAACTTTATTTCCAGTAAGACCAAATAACATATGACTGTTAATATTGTTTTCATTCAATGGGGTAAGTGGATCATAATCTGCAATCACGATATCCGCTGCTGCGCCTTCTTGTAATATCCCAAGAGGAGTGTCAAAGTAACGATTTGCAATCTTGGCATTGCCCTCAAAAAGCATTGCTGGGACTTCACCCCAGGCAGCATTTGCATCGCACAAAGAATGCTTATGCAGGATATTTGCTACTTTATAGGATTCAAACATATCATTCGTGTATCCGTCCGTACCTAGACCCGTTAAGATGCCACGGTTAAATATCTCCATTGTCGGAGGACATCCGCAGGCATTTCCCATATTAGACTCCGGATTATGAACCACCATAGTATCCGTTTCTTTCAGCAACTCCATCTCCTGAGGATTGACATAGATACAATGAGCCGCAAGCGTCTTCGGTCCTAAGATACCTTCATCCATCAAACGGTTCACGATACGCTTTCCATGTTTCTTGAGGCTGGCATGCAAATCTTCAATGCCTTCCGCAACATGAATATGATATCCGACATTATCCGGTGTATTCTGTCTGCAAAGATCAAATGTCTTATCTGAAATCGTGAATTGTGCATGCATACCCATCATTGCTTTTGTCATATCATCCGTCTGTTTTGCTGCATAGCCAATAAAGTCAGCGTTCTCCTTGACGGAAGCTCTCATCTTATCCTCGCCGTCACGATCGGAAACTTCATAACAGAGGCAGGTACGTACTCCTAATTCTTTCGCTGCATCTGAGATAGTAAATAAGCTGCCCTCAATGCTGCCATAACTTGCATGATGATCAAATACAGTAGTAACTCCATTCTTAATACAGTCAATATAAGTAGCAATTGCACTCTGCTTCGTCTGTTCCAAGGTAAGATGACGGTCTAAGGTCCACCATAATCCATCTAGTATGTCTAGGAATCCTTGAGGATGATATCCGTTAATCGAAAGCCCTCTTGCCATTGCGCTGTAGATATGATTGTGTGTGTTAATGAGACCTGGCATAATCAGCCCGCCTTTTGCATTTACCCATCCTGCATTCGGGAATTCTGCTTTCAATTCCTCCGTTGTCCCCACTTTTTTGATTCGGGTTCCCTCTACTAATATAGCTCCGTTTTCGATCAGGGGTCTACTGCTGTCCCTTGTAATCACCTTACCATTTCCTATTAATATCATATCTAACTCCTTTCCTTGTACCGGTTCTATCTTTTTTGATACTATATGTTGAATTTAAATAATTCTGTTAGCTACTTGATATCTTCATGTTGCTAGACTTGTTGTCGGCCTTATTGCTATAATCTTCCTTCTTGCCGTAGTCTTTGTTCTATAATCCTATTTCAGACTTATCATTGTTGTAATCTTGTTTCTGGCTTCTACTTATTTTCCAATAAACTCTTCTTATAATCATCAAAACAGACCCAATAATTACTCTTTTAAAAGTATATTTTCTACTAAAGGCATTAATCACTATTACTGTTTGACTAATCAATCTAATTATCTTGTAAAAAAAATAAATTTGTATAATTATTTTTTTCATCCTTTTGTGCAAACTAGGTTAATTATTACAATATATTTATTGTTTTTTATGATAATTACACAATATTTTTGTCTTTTTTTGTGTCCGATTACAGTTTAACACCAACATAATGGAAAATCAACTAGAAAGCAAAAAAAATGTTTTTCTCGATTTTTTTTAAAATGTATTGATTTTTTTTATTATTATGCTATGATGAAATCATCCGATACATTAGAATTTCTCGAGAAAGACGAATACATCTTACTACGAGAATATTTTTAACATTTTTTTAAGTCTATTTTATTTTCCATGAACCTTATGCGTCGGTCTAAATCAGAATAATGTTAACTACATTAACACTTAAGTTTAGGAGGTAACAATGAAAGAAATTCTATGGGTACAAAATACAATGCCCAAATCAAACGATGCTAATTTAAAGGTAATGGATTTATCCGAAGTCAAGAAAGCAAGAGACTTCCATCAAACCATTCCCGGTTATGAGCGAACTCCTTTAGCACATCTTACCAATATGGCAGATTACTTAGGATTAAAGGATATCTTTGTCAAAGACGAATCCTACCGCTTTGGTTTAAATGCGTTCAAAGTGCTTGGCGGTTCTTTTGCAATGGCACGTTATATCGCCGAGAAGACCGGAAGAGATGTATCTTCCCTCGACTTTGAAACATTAACTTCAGATAAACTTCGTAAGGAATTTGGTCAGGCAACCTTTTTCACGGCAACTGATGGCAACCATGGACGAGGAGTAGCCTGGGCGGCAAACAGATTAAATCAAAAAGCTGTTGTTTTTATGCCAAAAGGTTCTACTAAGACTCGTCTTGACAATATTAAAGCAGAAGGCGCTATCGCGACGATAGAAGAATGTAACTATGATGAATGTGTTCGTATGGCTGCCGCCGCTGCTGCAAACACCGAGAACGGTGTTGTGGTACAGGATACTGCATGGGATGGTTATGAGGAAATTCCTTCCTGGATTATGCAGGGTTATGGAACAATGGCAATGGAAGCAAGTGAGCAATTATCAGAAGCCAACGTTGACCGTCCTACACACGTGTTTGTTCAAGCAGGTGTCGGTTCTTTAGCCGGTGCCGTACAGGGTTATTTCGCTAATAAATATCCAGATAATACTCCTACCGTTGTTGTTGTCGAAGCTGACGTTGCAGCCTGTCTCTATAAAGGAGCCCTAGCCGGTGACGGTGAACAACGAATTGTAGATGGTGATATGCAGACAATTATGGCTGGTCTAGCCTGCGGTGAACCGAATACAATTTCCTGGGATATCCTAAAGAATCACGTATCCGTATTTGTATCTGCTCCTGACTGGGTTGCAGCAGAAGGCATGAGAATGCTGAGTGCTCCGTGCAAAGGTGATCCACAGGTAGTATCCGGTGAATCCGGAGCTGCTCCCTTCGGTGTCCTTGTTTCTATTATGAAGAATCCCGAACTTGCAGAATTAAAGAAAGTCTTACAATTAGATGAAAACTCCAAGGTACTTCTATTTTCCACGGAAGGCGATACCGATCCCGAAAGATACAAAGAAATTGTATGGGATGGAAAACAATATCTTGATTAGGTAATATTTTTATTTCTTTTAAATTATTTTGATTGAATAATCAATCTAGAAAATATAAATGGAGGAATGTAGAATGGATTTTAACAAAGTAAAATCATCAGCAGAAGCTTATCTGCCCGCTATGACCAAATTTTTAAGAGAATTGGTCGCAATACCAGGTGAGAGTTGCACAGAAGAAGGACATATCAAAAGAATTGAAGCAGAGATGAACGCAGTCGGCTTCGACAAAGTAGTCATCGATCCCATGGGCAACATTTTAGGTTATATGGGTAATGGTAAAACCTTAATCGGTTTTGATGCTCATATCGACACCGTAGGTATCGGCAATAGAGCCAACTGGAAATTCGATCCTTACGATGGTTATGAAACAGAAGAAGAAATCGGTGGTCGTGGAACTTCCGACCAAATGGGCGGTATTGTATCTGCCGTTTACGGTGCTAAGATTATGAAAGATCTTGGATTATTAAGCGATAAATATACTGTTCTTGTAACTGGTACTGTTCAAGAGGAAGACTGTGACGGACTTTGCTGGCAATACATTATCAACGAAGACAAGGTAAGACCCGACTTCGTAGTTTCTACCGAACCTACCGATGGAGGTATTTACCGTGGACAGCGTGGACGTATGGAAATCCGCATCGATGTTCAAGGCGTTTCCTGCCATGGATCTGCTCCGGAACGTGGTGACAACGCAATCTACAAAATGGCTGATATTCTTCAAAATGTTCGTGACCTCAATGAAAATAATGCTACAGATGACAAAGAAGTAAAAGGCTTAGTAAAAATGCTGGACGAGAAATTCAATCCCGAGTGGATGGAAGCCCGTTTCTTAGGTCGTGGTACCGTAACAACCTCCGAAATATTCTTCACTTCTCCAAGCCGTTGTGCAGTTGCTGACTCCTGTGCTGTTTCTCTAGATCGACGTATGACTGCTGGCGAGACATGGGAAAGCTGTTTAGATGAAATACGTTCACTTCCTTTTGTTAAGAAGTACAATGCTACTGTCAGTATGTACCAGTATGACAGACCAAGTTATACCAATCTTGTATATCCGATTGAATGCTACTTCCCTACCTGGGTTATTCCAGAAGATCATGCTGTAACAAAAGCAATGGAAGATGCTTATACCAACCTTTACGGAACTACTAGAAGCGGTTCTAGTGAAGCGGATGCTATGAGAAAAGCCCGTCCTCTTACTGATAAATGGACCTTCTCCACTAACGGAGTATCCATTATGGGACGTAACCAGATTCCTTGTATCGGATTCGGACCTGGTGCTGAAGCACAGGCTCATGCTCCAAACGAAAGAACCTATAAAGAAGATTTAGTAAAATGTGCTGCTGTCTATGCTGCTCTTCCTACTCTCTACTGTAAATAAAACGTACCATTTCTATCATCCAAAATATTAATATATTATAAGGAGATTTTTATGAAAACATTGAACGATTATATTGAGAAGCTGAACAAGTTAAATTTCAAGGAAATGTACAACGACGATTTCTTCCTAACCTGGGAGAAATCAGACGACGAGATCGAAGCTGTGTTCCTTATCGCAGATGCGCTAAGGTTCATGAGAGAGAATAACATTTCTACTAAGGTATTCGAAAGTGGTCTCGGAATTTCCTTGTTCCGTGACAATTCAACACGAACCCGTTTCAGTTTTGCTTCTGCCTGTAACTTATTAGGTCTTGAAGTTCAGGATCTAGACGAAGGAAAATCCCAGGTAGCTCATGGTGAGACCGTTCGTGAAACAGCGAACATGATTTCCTTCATGGCTGATATCATCGGTATCCGCGATGATATGTATATCGGCAAAGGACATACTTATATGCAGGAAGTATCCGAAGCAGTGCAACAAGGTAATAAAGACGGCGTTCTTGAGCAGAGACCTACCCTTGTTAATCTTCAGTGTGATATTGATCATCCTACACAGTCCATGGCAGATATGCTGCATATCATTCACGAGTTCGGCGGTATCGAAAATCTGAAAGGCAAAAAGATTGCAATGAGCTGGGCATATTCCCCTTCTTATGGCAAACCTCTCTCCGTTCCACAAGGTATCGTTGGTTTAATGACCCGTATGGGAATGGACGTTGTCCTTGCTCATCCAGAAGGATATGAAATCATGGGTGAAGTAGAAGAAGTTGCAAAAGCAAATGCCGCTAAATCTGGTGGTTCCTTCACAAAAACAAATAATATGGCAGAAGCCTTCAAAGATGCCGATATTGTATATCCTAAGAGCTGGGCTCCCTATGTTGCTATGGAAAAACGTACTGACTTATATGGTAATGGCGATTTCGACGGCATCAAAGAATTAGAGAAAGAATTATTAGCTCAAAATGCAGAGCACAAAGATTGGGCTTGTACCGAAGATATGATGAAGCTTACCAAAGATGGCAAGGCACTTTATCTGCATTGCTTACCAGCAGACATCACCGGTGTCAGCTGCAAACAGGGTGAAGTTGATGCTTCTGTATTTGACCGCTATCGTACTCCTCTTTACAAGGAAGCAAGCTACAAACCTTACATTATTGCTGCAATGATTTTCTTAAGCAAATTCCAAAATCCTCAGGCTACCTTAAAAGAATTAGAGAAACGTGCTGACAAACGAAAATTAGATTAAGCAAAGGAGCAAAATTGTGCAATGAAAAAAAGAATTGTGATCGCGCTTGGAGGAAATGCACTTGGTAATAATCTTCCGGAACAGATGATTGCTGTGAAAAACACTTCAAAAGCAATTGCTGATCTTATTGAAGAAGGCCATGAAGTTGTAATTTCTCATGGAAATGGACCGCAGGTCGGCATGATAAATAATGCCATGGCCGAATATGGCCGTAAAACCCCGGAGCATCCGACTTTTACCCCTTTATCGGTCTGCGTAGCTATGAGTCAGGCTTACATCGGTTATGATCTACAGAATGCATTAAAAGAAGAATTAATTAATCGCGGCATCAACAAGCCGGTTACTACCATAATTACACAGGTACGTGTCGACGAGAATGATCCTGCCTTCGAACATCCTACCAAACCAATCGGTGCTTTCATGACTTCCGACGAAGCGAAAGAAGCAAGAGAAAAGGGATTTTCGATGGTCGAGGATTCGGGCAGAGGGTACCGAAGAGTGGTTGCTTCTCCCCGTCCTCAGGAAATCATTGAAATCGAAACAGTTAAAACCCTCTTAGATGCCGGCCAGATTGTAATCGCAGGCGGCGGTGGAGGAATACCTGTAATACGGATCGGCAATCATTTAAAAGGTGTCGGAGCAGTCATCGATAAAGACTTCGGGAGCTGTTTATTAGCGAAGGAAATCAATGCTGATTATCTGATCATCCTAACTGCAGTTGAAAAAGTCGCAATCAACTATAATAAACCTGATGTAAAATGGCTCGATGAGATTACTACCACAGAAGCCAAAAAATATATCTCCCAGGGTCAATTCGCACCGGGTTCCATGTTACCAAAAGTACAGGCTGCTGTGGAGTTTGCTTCTTCAGCTCCAAACCGTACCGCTCTGATTACTCTTCTTGAGAAAGCAAAAGACGGTATTAACGGCAAGACAGGTACTTTAATCAAAGAGTAGAAGTTAGCTAAATCAATCCATTTTAATATAACATCCACTAGAAAGAGCTCGGATCATAAAATTGATATTACGATTTTATGATCCGAGCTCTTTTATAAGTTACAGCCTAATCCTAGAAGAAAAAACTTTGCGGATCCTCAATATGAAAC
>JBASOB010000479.1:0-4338 GCA_049657865.1 Mobilitalea sp. | reverse complement strand
TGATTACATCGGACGGTGATGGATTCAGTAGCTATAAAGATATTATGCTTTATCGCTGGAGAGCAGATGTATATGCCAACACCGGCAATTATATCTATATTAAGGATATCAATGAAAGAAAATATTGGAGTATGGCATATCATCCTTCTATGGTGGAACCGAATGAATACCAGGCGACCTTCTTACCATATCAAGCAGAATTTAAGCGAAAAGATGGAGACATCATAACGAATACAATCGTCAGTCTGGCACCGAATCACAATGTCGAGATTCGCAAGATGGAATTTACGAACAATGGTAAAGAGGATAAACAGCTTGAGATTACCAGCTATATGGAAGTAGTAGCAGATAAATACATGGCAGAACTCAGTCATCCTGCTTTTAATAAATTGTTTATCGAGAGTGAATTTATTGCGGATAAATCAATTCTACTTTCAAGAAGAAGAAGCAGCTTAGAAGACAATCCTTATCTGATTCATATGGTGAAATCAGAATCTAGATCACTGAATAATGTAGAATATGAAAATGACAGGCTTAAGTTTATTGGAAGAAATAATACACTTGAAAATCCAGAGGTTGTTGTTGACAGTATTCCTTTATCAAATAGTGTAGGGTTTTCGAATGATCCGATTATGAGCTTGCGTATTAGAATAATTCTGAAACCAAATGAAAAAACTTCGGTTACTTTTATTACGGGAGTATGTAGCACGAAAGAAGAGGCAAATGAAATAAGCGATGTATTTAGTGTAGCAGGTCGAATTGATGGAATCCGTGACAACTTTAAGAGGCAAAGCGAGATGGAGCTTAAGTATCTTAATATATCACAGCAGCAGTTTAATGCATTCCAAGAAATTATCAGCCCAATCTATTATCCATCGGTGAACTACCGAGGAGCAAAAGAAAATATTATTCGGAACTGGAAAAACCAAAGTTTTCTATGGCGATTTGGAGTTTCTGGAGATTGCCCGATTATGCTTTTGCGGGTAGGTTCGATTGAAGAAGCCGGAATTATTAGAGACGTGTTAAAAGCATATGAGTATTTTCGGATCAATCGAATCAAGATAGATTTGATTATTTTGAGTGAAGCAAAGCATGGATATATGCAGGAGCTTACTGATATGCTGAACGATATGATCAGTTCACTTAAAATATATGATGAAAACAAAGAGCGACCGAGTCTTTTCATATTGCATTCCAGTCAAATGGTACCTGCAGAAATCGATTTGCTGTTTACCGTTGCCAGAGTAGTATTTTCAGAAAAGACAGGCATCTACTTTAGAAATAATCAGGAAGTAAAGAGAGAAACAATTCTTGAGTAAATAATCGGAAATGGAGGTGATATTATTGGGTATTGGAGAAATAAGCATTAAAAAAATATCTCCGGGTGAACAAAGCTATGAATTCGGCAATGGCTTTGGAGGCTTTGTTGAGAACGGAAGAGAGTATGAAATCCTTTTGGAAGGGAATAATAAGCCGCCAGCTCCCTGGATTAATGTAATTGCTAATAAAGACTTTGGGTTTCAGATTTCGGAATCCGGTGCAGGAGTTACCTGGGCATCTAATAGCAGGGAAAACAAAATAACTCCTTGGTCGAATGATCCGGTAAGTGACAAAGCCTCTGAGGCAATCTATATCAGGGACGAGATTTCCGGAACAGTCATGACACCGACTTCCCTCGGCAGATCAGATAGGGGGACATACCGTGTAAGACATGGTTTTGGTTATTCTGTATTCTACCATGAAGAAGAAGAGATAGAGCAAAAATTGACTGTCTTTACACCTTTAGAGGATTCAGTTAAGTTATGGGAACTTCAGCTTACGAATCTTACATAGAAGGAGAGGTATTTTACATAAACGTACTATGTGGAGTGGGTACTTGGCGTGGAACGCGAACAGACCAATCCCTACATAGTAACTGAGTATAATAACGAACATGAATTTTTAAGTGCAAAAAGTATTTATAATTATCATTACAGAAAACATAAGGCTTTTATGTTTACGAGTGAGACGATTATTGGATATACAGGTAACAGGCATGAATTTCTCGGAAGGAAAGGTTCTATTAGAAATCCGGAAATATTAAATAATTTAAATAAAAAGTTATCCTGTTGTGCCGATGTTTTCTCGGATTCCTGCGGTGCGATACAAGTGTCAGTTACGATAAAACCAAGAGAAAGCAGAACTGTTGTTTTTGGACTGGGACATAGCAGTGATTATAAAGAGATAGAGGACCTGAATAGTAAATATAAAGATATCAAACAGACAGTATATGAGTTGAGAAAGGTTAAAGAATATTGGAATGAAGTGCTTGGAACAATTCAAGTGGAAACAGAGGATAATGCTATTAATTTTATGGTAAATGGATGGCTCCTCTATCAGACAATTTCCTGCCGAATCAATGCAAGAGCGGCTTTTTATCAATGTGGAGGAGCGTATGGATATCGTGATCAACTTCAAGATACACTTTCGCTTATTTATACCAGACCGAATATGTTGCGGGAACAGATCATCATTGCTTCCGGAAGGCAGTTTGAAGAGGGAGATGTTCAGCATTGGTGGCATCCTCCAACTGGAGTCGGTGTTCGTACAAGAATATCAGATGATTTATTATGGCTTCCCTATTGTACCGCAGCCTATATAAAGAGTACGAAGGATACCTCTATTTTAACGGAAATGGTTTCCTATATTAAAGGACCGTTACTGGAAGCGGGACAAAAAGAGATTATGTTGACCCCCGAACTATCGGATCTGCAAGACAATGTATATGAACACTGTAAAAAAGCGATTCATCATACACAGTATGGTATTCATGGACTACCACTGATGGGTGGTGGAGATTGGAATGATGGGATGAATGAGGTGGGAATAGAAGGAACCGGAGAAAGCGTATGGCTTGCCTGGTTTCTATATACCTTGATGAGTGACTTTATTCCAATCTGCATGATACTCGAGGATTTGGAATTTGCAAAAGAATTAGAAGGGAAGAGAGCAGAAATCCGAGCAAGTATTGAAGAACATGCCTGGGACGGGGAATGGTACTTAAGAGCATTTTATGATGATGGCACGAAACTTGGTTCAAAGGAAAATGATGAATGTAGAATCGATTCCATCAGTCAATCCTGGAGTGTGATATCAAAGGCTGCACCACGGGAGAGGGCAGAGAAAGCACTAGAGTCTGCTAAAAAATATCTTGTGAATGAAAAAGATGGAATATCACTTCTTCTATCACCGCCTTTTGATAAAACAAATAAAAATCCGGGATATATTAAAAATTATTTTCCGGGAGTCAGGGAAAATGGCGGACAGTATACACATGCAGCAGTATGGTTGGCTATGGCAAATGCGATGGCTGGAGACTACAATCAGGCATACATGCTGTTTACCATGCTGAATCCGATTCACGCAACTTCGAATAAGAAAGATGCACTGAAATATGAAAAAGAACCCTATGTCATGACAGCAGATATTTCCTTAAACGCTCCTTATTCCGGTAGAGGAGGCTGGAGCTGGTATACGGGTTCTGCCGGATGGATGTATCAGGGACTGGTTAAATGGTTCTTGGGAATTCAAAAAGAAGCAGATTATTTGATTCTAGAACCTGCAACACCTCCAAGTTTTGGCAATTATGTAATTAATTATCAATACTATCATACCTATTACCGAATCGAAATTTATCAAAGAACCGTAATGGACGATACAGTACAAAAACTTATCGTAGATGATATTGAGATGGAGGGAAATAAAATTAAACTTGTGGATGATTATGATAATCATCTGATTCACTTGCAATTGTAGGGTTTTATGGGTTGAAACGTGGTGCTCGTTCCTTATTTTTCAAGGATAGTAGATATTATGAAACGGTATTACGTTGGCTGAGTGTGAAGCTGACTATAGAAAAAAGGAACAGGATACCTCTTTCTCAAAATTAGAGAAAGAGGTATCCTGTTCCTTTTTGTCTATATGATATTACTATTAATGTTACTATTAGTGTTACTGATAGTTTTTACTGCTACTAATATTAATGCTAATACTAATGCTACAATAACTACTATATTACGACTACTATTACTTGTATTATTACTATTATTATTTTGTATGATGATTATTGTATCTTTGTCTTCCCGCCCATATAAGGTTGAAGAGCTTTTGGAATATTTACAGTTCCATCTGCGTTTAAGTTGTTCTCAAGGAAAGCTATCAGCATTCTTGGAGGAGCGACTACTGTGTTGTTAAGAGTGTGGGCAAAGTATTTGGTACCATCTTCCATGGATACTCGGATTTTAAGACGACGAGCCTGAGCATCGCCTAGATTGGAGCAACTTCCAACTTCAAAGTACT
>JBASOB010000478.1:0-17411 GCA_049657865.1 Mobilitalea sp. | reverse complement strand
GCTCTTTCGTAAGTGTCGCAGGATCCGTAGTAAAGGAAAATGGTACTATTTTTTCATCACCAAATTGCTCTTCCATTACTGAGAAGTCAATAGATCTGCTGTCAATTCTTGCCGGTGTTCCTGTTTTAAAACGATACATCTCTATCCCTAAAGATTTTAAGGAATCCGTTAAATATAATGCTGGCTGTAATCCATTTGGACCAGTTTTATTCACGACTTCTCCATAGATACATCTAGCATTTAAATAGGTTCCCGTGCAAAGAATCACCGCTTTACATTGATAGATAGATCCCGAGAATGTTTTTACCCCTACTATTTTATCGTCTTCTACAAGAATTTCGATGACTTCTGCTTGTTTTAATGTTAAATTCGGAGTGTTTTCCATTATTTTACGCATAGACCTCGAATACTCTTGTTTATCTGCCTGTGCACGAAGGGAATGGACCGCTGGACCCTTTGAAAGATTAAGCATTTTTGACTGGATATAGGTTTTATCTATATTTTTTCCCATTTCGCCACCTAATGCATCAATTTCTCTTACTAGATGACCTTTTGAAGTTCCTCCTATATTAGGATTACAGGGCATCATCGCAATACTATCCACACTGACAGTAAAAACAATCGTACTCAGGGACAGTCTTGCCGCCGCCAGTGCTGCTTCACATCCTGCATGGCCTGCACCTACCACTACTACATCATAACTCTCATATATGTAAGACATTTCTCTTCCATTCCCTTCTGATCCTAAGCATTTTATATAACACCACACTAAACAAACCTGATACCGCTCTTCCCATCTCCAATACCTTGCAGAACCAGAAACAAGCCCCACTGGGCACGTTTCGCAGTTCTTCTGCGTCAAGAAGCTTCACTCTGTGAAGCTGTCCTTCCCCATCTCCAATACCTGGAAGAACAAGGAACGCGCCCCACTGGGCATGTTTCGCAGTTCTTCTATGTGAAGAAGCTTCACTCTGTGAAGCTTCTTCACACTATTTGCCCATACAAAATTCTTTAAATATCATATTTACTAAATCTTCTTCCACATTTTCTCCAATAATATTTCCTAATGTTTCATAAGCACTCATTAAATCAATGGAATAAAAATCCTCCGGCATTCCTGCATCGATACTTTGTTGTACGAGTTTAAGGCTTTCATAGGATGCAGCAAATGCTTCTCTATGCCTATCGTTTGTTATATAGATATCTTCATTAAAAGTAATAACCCCATCAAAAAACATCGTTCGAATTGTTTGTTCAAATTCATCTAGTCCTGAATTTTCTTTTACTGAAATGTTTATAATTGGATGGTCGGTAAGTTTTTGCATTGCTTCTACCGTAATTTTAGAAACCAAATCTGACTTATTCAGTAAAAGTATTGCTTTTTTCTCTTTAATTAACTTAAGTATTGCTTGATCATTCTCATCCAGATTTGTCGAAGAGTCAAGCACAAATATGATTAAATCTGCATCTGCTGCTATCTTAAGGGCTTTATCAACACCGATTTTTTCTATTATATCCTTGGTATCCCTGATTCCTGCCGTATCTATTACATTCAGGGTAATACCATTTAGATTGATGGTTTCCTCTAGTGTATCCCGCGTCGTTCCTGCAATCTCTGTTACAATTGCTCGGTCTTCACCGACTAAAGTATTTAAAAGGCTTGATTTACCTGCATTCGGTTTCCCAACTATTACGGTCTTAATACCTTCTTTTATAATCTTTCCATTTTTTGATTCTCGTATTAACCGCTCAATAACTTTACCCTCACTTATCAGGTGTCCACTAAGCTCCTCGCTGAATCCATCTAAGCTGATATGTTCCGGATCATCCAGTGCTGCCTCTATAAAAGCAATATCACGAAGTATATTTTCTCTAAGGTCCTTTATGATATTATATTCATTTCCTTTTAATTGGTTTATTGAATTTTTTAATGCCAGTTCATTTTTTGCATGAATTATATCACATACTGCCTCCGCCTGTGACAAATCAATTCTTCCGTTTAAAAAGGCTCTTTTTGTAAATTCGCCTGGTTCTGCTATTCTGGCTCCGTTTTTTAGTACTGTTTCCAGTATTTTTCTTGTAACTACGATGCCTCCATGACAATCTATTTCAATGCAGTCTTCTTTAGTATAAGTAGCGGGAGCCTTCATTACAACTACCATTACCTCATCGACTACTTCTCCTTCGTCTACAATAAATCCATAATGTATGGTATGGCTATTTTCTTTGGATAATATTTTATTACCTGATTTCGATTTGTATATACGGTCAATTACAGAAAGAGCATCTTCGCCGCTGATTCTTATGATACTGATACCAGCATTACTTAACCCTGTTGCGATTGCCGCTATTGTATCTATTCTCATAACCATACCTCCCTTATTAAGCTAAGCTTCTATTTACTATTACTTTTTATTAATTTTACCTTCTAATACCCATGATATATTTATTCTTTGCTCATATCACTATGATATCTATATATAATATTACCTGTTCCGATTAACTTTTTATCTACAATATAATATTACCTGTTCCGGTTAACTTTTTATCTATCATACAATATTACTTGTTCTTATTAACTTTTTATCTATAATATTATTTGTTCATACCACATTCATATATTAATACTTTAATTATTACTTCAGGACTCCTATCTTCTCAAATCGTAAATTAACTTAACTTTATTAAACTTATATGTGAAAGAAAAGGGTGTCTTAAAGTATGCTATACTTTAAGACACCCTTTTCAACATACTGTAAACTACTCGACCGTTTTAACCACTTCCACTGTTTCCACAGTTTCTACTATCACTGCTGTATCTACTGTTTCCACTGCATCTGTAGATTCTTTCTTTTCTTTACTTTCCTTATACTTTTCATAATCCTTTTTATAATCAGTACTATAATTTTTGTTATAAGTACTGCTTTTTGGAGCACTGCTGTTATAAGGTTTATTAAATTCTTTATTAACCGGTTTCGTACTGTCTTTGGTATTGTCTTTGTTATATTCTTTATGGTATGCTCCGGCAGGTTTATTGCTCGGATATTTCTGATCTCGCAAAGTCTTCTTAACATTAATTACAACCTTACGATAAGGTTCTTCACCCTCTGAATAAGTTTCCACATATTTATCATTCTGTAATGCCGAATGTATGATTCTTCTCTCATAAGGATTCATTGGTTCTAAAGATACAGGTTTTCTGGTTCTCTTTACTTTAAATGCTATGTTCTTTGCAAGATTTTCAAGAGTTTCTTTTCTTCTTGCTCTATAATTCTCTGTATCCAGTTTAACTTTAATATAGTTCTCGCTATTCTTATTAACAACAAGACTTACTAGATATTGAAGGGAATCAAGCGTTTGACCTCTTTTACCAATAAGAACACCCATCTCGCCGCCATCTACATTAATGTCGATAGTGGAATTATCCTGATCCATTTTAACTTCACAAGTCGCTTCAATTCCCATAGCCCCAAATACATCTAATAAGAATTTCCTTGCTGCATTTTCTGGTGTCATTTTAAGTCTAAGTTTAATTTTTGCTGGTTTTCCAAATATACCAAAAAACCCGTTTGTTTCCTTCTCAATAACTTCGTATTCTATATTCTCAATCGTGGTCCCTAATTCAAGCATAGCATTTGTTAAAGCTTCATCTACTGTTTTACCAGTAATTTCTCTCCAATCCATTGCTATATGTCCCCCTTTTTCTCTATTTCTGGTCATTCCTGTTTTTTAGCAGATTCGCTATTTCAGAAATGCTCTTTTTACCTCCAGAAGGTCGGATTTCCTCTACGGTTTCTATCTCTTCTTCCGGGTTTTCTAGAGATTTTACGATATTATCTTTCGGTAAAGATACATTGCCTTCAATTGATTTTGTTTGTTTCTTAGCTAATTCCTGTATTGACAATCCATTTGCTTCCACAAATTTATGTCTTTTTGATGCCTTAGCTACATTCTTCGCAATCAGTTTGCTAACATCAATTGTATCCATATATTTATTTACAAAATACTGCTGAATAATCGCGTAAACACTTGTTGCAATCCAATAAAGACCAATACCAGTTGGTAATGTAACACAGAAAATACCTGACATAATAGGCATAACTACATTCATGGATGACATTGCGGATGCAGTAGGGTTATCTTTGTTAGTGTCTTTATTCTTAACTTCAATCTGTTTTCCTTGAATAAATTGTAATACCATGGCAAGAATAGGAACTATAATTCCAGGGAACTTCCATCCCGGTACTTCTGCAATGTTTAAGCCTAAGAAGCTGTTTACATTTTTAATTGCTTCAAATGAAGTACTTATCGTACTCTGCATGGTAGGAAAAGCAGCAGACAATGCATCCCATTGCGTTTTTGGGAATTTAGTCAAAACATTGATGATGCCGTCTGTTGTAGAAAAATCAATATTTCTTATTGTTTTAATTGATTCTGCAATTGGTGTTAATATATCTTCAAATCCTGTTATATTGCTAAGCGGTAATGCAACTGCTTCATAAAGACTTTTTACTGAACCTACATAAGCCGGTATGTTATTGATTACCTGATACAACGCGAACATGATCGGCAAGGTAATAATCAAAGGTAAACATCCAGAAGTTGGATTAGCACCATACTTCTGATAAACGGCCTGTGTTTCTACCTGCTGTTTTTTTAAAGAAGCTTCATCTTTTTTACCTTTGTACTTTGCTTGAATCTTCTGCAGTTCCGGATTCATCTGGGATGATAACTTCGTAAATTTCTGCTGTTTAATTGTTAAAGGAAGCATTAAAGTCTTTACTATGAAAGTAAAAACGATAATTGATAAAGCTATATTTTGGATACCGAATAAATGGAAAAATTCATAAATACCATTCATAATCCATCCTAATACTGTTGCGATCGGACCCAAAAACCAATTACTGCTTTTCGTTAAAAATGTAACCACCAATTATTTTTCCTCCTTAGCGCTGCTGTCCAAATGACATTCGAATATTCAAATAAATTTTCTGTCTAGTATAAATTTATTTGCTTAAATTTACGGTACAGGGTCATATCCTCCTCTATGAAAGGGATGACATCTTAAAATTCGTCTCACAGCTAAATATGTTCCTTTAAATATTCCATACTTTTCCAATGCTTCGATTGCATATAAAGAGCAGGTAGGCGTATAGATACAACTTGGCCTCTTAAACGGAGATATATATTTTCGATAAAACTTTATCATCAATATAAAAAACTTCTTAATTATCAATTCTATACCCCTACTACTTCAATTCTCTCTATCATTTCCGATGATTTTCGTTGGTTTCCAAATTTTATGTAGTTTCATCAGGTGAAACAATGCACTTTCAATATCTCGGAATTCTTTTCCTTTGGCACTCGCTCTGGCCACTACGACAATGTCTAATCCGCTCAAAAAGCTATCTTCTGATAACCGATAGCTTTCCCGAATTAATCTTGTTATTCTGTGTCTAACAATACTATTGCCAACTTTCTTACTCACCGATATTCCAAGTCGGTTAATATCTTGTTCATTTCTCTTTACATACATAATCAAATATTTATTCGCATATGATTTTCCGGTATTGTAAACATTTCTGAAATCTTCATTTCTTTTCAATGATTCTGACTGTTTCATTTTATTAGCCTTTTCTACAACGAATAAATCGAGTATTTACTCGGTTATATTATAAATAAAGTGAATCGTAATAATATCAAATCACTATATATACTGAAAGCCTACTATTATAAAGGCCTTCACTTCAGTGAATTATTCACGGAGGATATAATTACTTACCCTTTAGTGAATGGTATTATTATTTCACTTATGACTGAATTGACAGATCAATTCAAGAGAAGAAAAGGTCACATAATGCGACCTATGCGGATAACTGCTTTCTTCCTTTTGCTCTTCTTGCAGCAATAATCTTTCTTCCACCTGCTGTACTCATTCTCTGTCTAAAACCATGAACTCTTGCTCTGGAAATAGTTTTTGGTTGGAATGTCATTTTACCTTTATGCATATTCTGCACCTCCTTTTAACTGTACCGAACTATCTGGTAGGCGAATTTTATCTATTATATTCTTATTTTGGAATATCACGTCTATTATATTCGCAATCCTAGGCTACGTCAAGTAAATATTTTGTTTTATGGTGTTCTTTTGCCTGTCATAAAATTCCTTTCTTCCTTATATATAATAAGATTGTTGATAATTATTTAAAATTTGTGGATAAATTGTCTTTTTCTTCTCTTTTATTAATCCGTTTTTCATATTTTATGCACATTTCCCCTCTGTTAATAATGTTTATTTCTTTATACACATCTCCACATTTGCCATATAAAATAAAGATTGGCATAATAACCATTGAAAATTTCATATTTTTGTTATATATTATATCTATGTGAGTATTGATGGAGGCAGCAATGAAAAATTTAATTCAATCTAAATGGGACGAAATTTTGAAATATTTGATCTCAGAGTATGGTATTACTGATGTATCTTATAAAACCTGGTTACGTCCTCTAAAAGTATATGATGTAAATGATCATGTAATTACAATTCTTATAAATGACGAACGTATTGGACCTCCAAGTATCAATATCATACGTAATAAATATGAATTGTTATTAAAGGTTTCTATTGAAGAGATTATGAATGAACCCTATGATATCAAGTTTGTTCTTGAAAGCCAGATAAATTCAATAGAAAAGAAAGTCGAGCCTGTTGCTGTTAATAAAAAGAATAGTGCTCCTTATTTTTTAAATGCTAGATATACCTTCGATACCTTTGTTGTCGGGGGAAATAATGAATTTGCCAGAGCAGCTGCTTTAGCAGTAGCTGAAAATCCTGGAGAAATCTACAATCCTCTTTTTATCTATGGAGGAGTTGGTCTTGGGAAGACACATTTGATGCATTCGATTGCTCATTTTGTATTAACTCAGAATCCTGAAGCAAAAGTTCTTTATGTTACCAGCGAAAAGTTTACCAATGAATTGATTGATTCCATTCAAAAAAATACAACCAACCAATTTAGGGAGAAATATCGTTCCATTGATATTCTTCTTATTGATGATATTCAATTTATTATAGGAAAAGAAAGAACTCAGGAAGAGTTTTTTCATACCTTTAATACCCTGCATGAATCTAAAAAACAAATCATAATTTCTAGTGATCGTCCTCCAAAAGAAATGGTTACTCTTGAGGATCGTCTTCGTTCCCGTTTTGAACATGGTCTGCTTGCAGATATCCAATCACCGGATTACGAGACAAGAATGGCAATTCTTCGTAAAAAAGAAGAACTTGACGGACTGAAAATTGATGAAGAAGTTCTACGCTATATTGCTACGAATATTAAATCTAACATTCGTGAGCTTGAAGGTGCATTAACTAAGATTGTTGCTTTTTCAAGACTGAAGAAGAGAGAACTTAATCTTCTTTTAGCCGAAGAAGCTTTACAGGATATTATTTCTCCGAACGAGAAAAAGATAATTACTCCTGAATATATCGTAGAAGTAGTAGCAGAGCATCATAATCTTACTCCTGCTGAGATTTATTCGAAAGATAAGAGTAGAAATATATCCTATCCAAGACAGATTGTAATGTATCTCTGCCGTAAATTAACAGACCTTTCTGTTACTGAAATAGGAAGAATCTTAGGTGGAAGAGATCATTCTACTGTTCTTCATGGTTTTGATAAGGTTACGAAGGATGTTGAGAAAGACAGCTCTGTTCATAATATGATAGATGTATTAATAAAGAAGATTAATCCCGAATAGAAATATTACTATTTGCGTTGATAATTTGTTGATAAAACGTTGATACCCTGTTTCTATTTTTATTTTCCATTATTTGTATCCTTTTTTTCATCCCTTTATGCCTGTTGTTTTTTACTTTTAGGAACAATGTTATCAATGGGCTTAAGCCTTGAATTTTAAGGTCAAAAAGCAGATATCAACAAAAACACGGCTATTATTACTATTACTACTAAAAAATATTATATATATATTTATAAAAACGCGAAGGGAGTTTATACACAATGAAAATCCTATGTCAAAAATCTGATCTTTTAAACGGTGTAAATATCGTATTAAAAGCTGTACCTGTTAAATCGACAATGCCCATACTTGAATGCCTGATTATTGAGGCAACTGATCTCGGAATTAAATTGATTGCAAATGATATGGAGCTTGGTATAGAAACCATGGTAAAAGGTAATATAATAGAAAATGGAACGGTAGCCTTAAACGCTAAGATATTTTCTGAAATAGCAAGAAGACTTCCAGAGAATGAAGTGAGTATTACAACTGATGAGAATTTCATGACAGAAATAGTATGTGAAAAAGCTAATTTTTCAATTTCAGGAAGATCAGGTGAGGAATTCCCAGGTTTACCAAAGATAGAAAAAGAAAATGCAATTAGCATATCTCAATTCACTCTGAAAGAAATTATTCGTCAAACCGTCTTTTCAATTTCAGATAATGAAAGCAATAAAATAATGACTGGTGAGTTATTTGAGATCAAACAGAATGAATTAAGAGTAATTTCTTTGGATGGACATAGAATATCCATTCGTAAAATATTTATGAAAGAGTCTTACGAAGAACGAAAAGTGATTGTTCCTGGAAAAACACTTAATGAAATCAGTAAGATTTTATCCGGTGAAGTATCGTCCATGGTTAACATTTTCTTTACGGACAAACATGCATTATTTGAATTTGATGACACGCTTGTATTAACAAGACTAATTGAAGGCGAATATTATAGAATTGATCAGATGCTTTCAAGTGATTATGAAACGAAAGTTACAATTAACAAAAAAGAACTTCAAAACTGTATTGAAAGAGCTTCGCTGCTCATTCGGGAAACAGATAAGAAGCCAATTATCATAGATATTAAAAATAATAATTTTGAATTAAAGATTAATACGGCAATTGGATCCATGAATGAAGAAATTGATATCACGCTAGAAGGCAAGGATATTATTATTGGTTTTAATCCTAAATTTTTACTGGATGCATTACGAGTAATTGATGATGAGACGGTTGACATTTATTTAATTAATGCAAAAGCGCCTTGTTTTATACGTGATAAAGATCAATCCTATATTTATTTAATACTACCGGTTAATATTAATGTTATGGCGTAGTTTTCCAGAAAGGAAATTAAAATGCAGGAAATTAAACTTAGAGATGAATATATAAAGTTAGGCCAGGCACTTAAAGCTGCTGGATTAGTAGACTCAGGAGTCGATGCAAAATCAGAGATTATCGAAGGAAATGTGAAGGTCAACGGAATAGCAGAAATTCAAAGAGGAAAAAAACTTCATGATGGTGATTTAGTTGAATTTAACGGAGAACAGATCAAAATAATTAAATAAGTTTAAAAGAAGCTACAAGAAGTATTATTATAAAAGTGACTTAGCTTTCAGAGAATGAAAGACGATACGCCTTCTCTGAACATAGAATTAAAGGATATTACGGAATATGTAAATTTATATTTATAAAAGTGAAAATAGAGGGAATTGTTGGTGCGCATATGATTGTAAAGTCGTTAGAATTAAAAGATTATCGAAATTATAATAATCTCAAGATACAGTTTTCTAATGGTACCAATATTTTGTATGGAGAAAATGCCCAAGGAAAAACTAATATACTTGAGGCTATTTATCTGTGTGGGACAACAAAGTCGCACAAGGGAAGTAAAGACAGAGAAATGATCATGTTTAACGAAGAAGAAGCACATATCCGAGTTTTACTTGAGAAAAATCAAAGTTCACATAAAATTGATTTGCACCTAAAGAAAAATAAAGCAAAAGGGGTCGCAATTGATGGAATTCCAATAAAAAGACAAAGTGAATTATTTGGACTGCTAAATCTTGTCTTTTTTTCTCCGGAGGATCTTTATATTATTAAAAACGGACCGGGCGAAAGAAGAAGATTCATGGATCTAGAATTATGCCAGCTTGATAAAATATATCTGAATACTTTAACAAATTATAATAGAGTATTACTGCAGCGAAATAATTTACTAAAGCAGATAAGCTTAAATTCAAAATTATCGGAGACTCTTTCTGTATGGAACGACAAATTAGTAGAATATGGTTCTCAGATTATTGAGGCAAGAAAAGAATTTATTATTCGTTTAAACTTTTTGGTGGGAGAAATTCACCAAAAATTAACAGGAGGGAAAGAAACTTTAATCCTTCAGTATGAACCAAATGTTAAAGCAAATGATTTTGAGGGAAAATTACAAAAATCAGTAGAAAGAGATTTGGCACTCAAGATGACAAATGTAGGCCCTCACAGAGATGATTTATGTTTTTTAATTGACAATGTCGATATTAGAAAATATGGTTCACAGGGACAGCAAAGAACGGCAGCACTTTCCTGTAAATTAGCAGAAATAGAATTAGTAAAATCCGTGATAAAGGAAAGCCCAATTTTATTACTGGATGATGTACTATCGGAACTTGACAGGCAGAGACAAACACATCTGCTTAACAGTATTGGAGATATTCAAACGATTATAACCTGTACAGGGTTAGAAGAGTTTATTAATCATAGATTTCAGTTTAATAAAGTTTTTCATGTGGAAAGTGGAATCGTAACTTGTGAAAATTAATTTATAACAATATATTTACTATGTTGTACAAGGTTAAAGCGGGAGAGATATCTCCCTGAAATAGAAACTGGGAGGTACTTTTCTGCTTAGTATTTAGGAGAAGTCATCTTCTACAAAAACCTGGGAGGAAATTATTCCTCCTTAAAAACGGAGGAATTACAATGAGCAGCGATTACGGTGCAGATCAGATTCAAATATTGGAAGGATTAGAAGCAGTTAGAAAAAGGCCTGGTATGTATATCGGATCAACTTCTTCTAAGGGACTACATCACTTGGTTTATGAAATCGTAGATAATGCGATTGATGAAGCTTTAGCAGGATACTGCGATAAAATTGATGTTACCATAAATGAAGATAACTCTATAACCGTAATTGATAACGGACGAGGAATCCCGGTTGGAATGAATAAAAAGAAAGGTATTTCTTCAGTTGAAGTTGTTTTTACAATCTTGCATGCCGGAGGAAAATTCGGTGGTGGAGGATATAAAGTATCGGGAGGATTACACGGAGTAGGTGCCTCAGTTGTAAATGCATTGTCTGAATGGCTGGAAGTTATCATTTATGAAGATGGAAAAGAATACCATCAACGTTTTGAACGTGGAAAGTCTACTGGTCCCTTACAGGAAATAGGAGAATCAGATAAAAGAGGAACTACGATAACCTTTTTACCGGATAAGGAAATATTTGAAGAAACCGTTTATGATTATGATGTATTAAAACAAAGACTTCGAGAAATGGCTTTTTTAACAAAAAACATTAAAATTGTTCTTCGTGATAATCGCCAAGAAGAAGAGGTTGAAAAAGAATTTCATTATGCCGGTGGTATCAAAGAATACATAGAATATTTAAACAGACATAAGGATCCACTTTATCCTGATATCATTTATTGCGAGGGGACAAAGGACAAGGTATATGTCGAAGTAGCTTTCCAGCACAACAGTACCTACACGGAAGGATGCTATAGTTTTGTTAATAATATCACCACTCCTGAAGGTGGTACCCATATGGCCGGATTTAAAAATGCCATTACTAAAACTTTTAATGACTATGCAAGATCAATGAAATACTTAAAAGACAATGATGTTAATTTATCCGGTGAAGATATACGAGAAGGATTAACAGCAATTATCAGTATAAAGCTTGAAGATCCTCAATTTGAAGGACAGACAAAACAAAAACTTGGAAATAGCGAAGCAAGAGGAGCAGTAGATAATATCGTAAGTGAGCAGTTGACGTATTATCTTGAGCAAAAACCTCAAATTGCTAAGATAATTTGTGAAAAATCAGTTCTTGCACAAAGAGCAAGAGATGCTGCAAGAAAAGCAAGAGATTTAACCAGAAGAAAAACAGCACTTGAAGGAACCAGCTTACCAGGTAAATTAGCGGACTGTACGGATAAAGATCCAAGAAACTGCGAAATTTATATAGTCGAAGGTGATTCTGCAGGTGGTTCTGCGAAAACTGCCCGTACAAGATCAACACAGGCAATTCTTCCTCTGCGTGGAAAAATCTTAAATGTTGAGAAAGCAAGACTAGATAGGATTTTAGGAAATAATGAGATCAGATCTATGATTACAGCTTTTGGTACCGGTATTTCAGAGGATTTTGATATATCAAAATTACGCTATCATAAAATAATTATCATGACAGATGCAGATGTTGATGGTGCGCATATTTCCACCTTACTATTGACATTCTTCTACCGCTTCATGCCGGAATTAATCAAACGAGGCCATGTTTATCTGGCACAGCCTCCGCTTTATAAAGTTGAGAAAAATAAAATGTCAAAATATGCTTATAGTGATGAAGAGTTGAATCAGATTTTAACCGAGATAGGAAGAGACTCCAATAATAAGATTCAGCGTTATAAAGGTCTAGGAGAGATGGATGCGGAACAGCTTTGGGATACTACTATGGACCCACAGACAAGAATTCTTCTCCGTATTTCTCTTGATGAGGAGGAATCTTCAGAAGTTGATCTGACTTTCACGACACTGATGGGAGATAAGGTAGAACCAAGAAGAGAATTCATCGAGGCAAATGCAAAATATGTTAAGAATTTAGATATATAATATAATTTGGTTATTGTTATAGCATGTGGCCAAATAGCATTAGATTCGCAGGGAACCAAGGAAGACAAAATAGGTACGTTGAATAAAAACATCGTACGATACAATTCCCGCAAAAGTTAGAAAACGGAGGAATAGCAATGGATGATAGTATCTTCGACAAGGTGCATGACGTCGATCTAAAAAAGACAATGGAATCCTCATACATAGAGTACGCCATGTCGGTAATCGCCGCACGTGCTCTGCCTGATGTAAGGGACGGATTAAAGCCGGTACAAAGAAGAATTTTATATGCAATGGTAGAGTTAAATAATGGACCTGACAAGCCGCATCGTAAATGTGCGCGTATCGTCGGTGATACCATGGGTAAGTACCATCCACATGGTGACAGCTCTATTTATGAGGCAATGGTAAAATTAGCACAGGATTTTTCAACCAGATATCCACTCGTTGACGGACATGGAAACTTTGGTTCCGTAGACGGTGACGGCGCTGCTGCTATGAGATATACAGAAGCACGTTTAAGTAAAATATCAGTTGAAATGCTTGCTGATATCAATAAAGATACCGTAGATTTTGCACCGAACTTTGATGAAACAGAGAAGGAACCTATGGTTCTCCCTGCTAGATATCCGAACTTACTTGTTAACGGTACATCAGGAATTGCAGTTGGTATGGCAACAAATATCCCTCCTCATAATCTACGTGAAGTCATTAATGGAGTCTTAAAAATAATCGATAACCGTATCTTAGAGGATAGGGCAACCGATATCGAAGAGTTGATGGAAATCATCAAAGGACCAGATTTTCCTACCGGAGCCGAGATTTTAGGTACTTCGGGAATTGCAGAAGCATATCGTACCGGACGTGGTAAAATCCGAGTTCGTGCAGTGACGGATATCGAGCCGATGCCAAATGGAAAGAACCGAATTGTTGTTACCGAACTTCCATATATGGTTAATAAAGCACGCTTAATTGAAAAAATTGCAGAACTAGTAAAAGAAAAGAAAATCGATGGTATTACAGAACTTCGTGATGAATCGGATAGAACAGGTATGAGAATTTCCATTGAACTTCGTAGAGATGTCAATGCGAATGTTATGCTCAATCAATTATATAAACATACACAATTACAGGACACTTTCGGTGTTATTATGTTAGCGCTTGTCAATAATGAACCGCATGTACTCAACCTTTATGAGATGCTTGCTTATTATTTAAAACATCAAGAAGAAGTTGTAGTCAGACGTACGAAATATGATTTAAATAAAGCAGAAGAACGAGCACATATTTTAAAAGGCTTAATTATTGCACTTGAGAATATCGATGAAGTAATAAAAATCATTCGTGGATCACAAAATGGAGCAATCGCGAAAGAACGTTTAATCGAGAGATTTGGTTTATCGGAAGTACAGTCGCAGGCAATTATTGATATGAGACTCCGTGCATTAACTGGTCTGGAAAGAGAACGTCTGGAAGCAGAATTTGCAGAATTAATGTCCAGAATTGAAGATTATAAAGCAATCCTTGGAGACGAAAAGAAGTTACTCGGAGTAATAAAAGATGAGATAACAGTAATTCGTGATAAATTTGGCGATGACAGAAGGACTTCCATCGGCTTTGATGAGTATGATATTTCCATGGAAGATTTAATTCCTAATGAAACCACGGTAATTGCGATGACAAAGCTTGGATATATCAAACGTATGACCGTAGATAACTTTAAAAGCCAGCACCGCGGAGGTAAAGGAATCAAGGGAATGCAGACCATTGATGAAGACTTTATCGAAGATCTTTTAATGACGACGAATCATCACTTTATCATGTTCTTTACCAATAAAGGCAGAGTTTATCGTTTGAAGGCATATGAAATTCCGGAAGCAGGAAGAACAGCCAGAGGCACTGCAATTGTAAACTTACTGCAATTGATGCCGGAAGAAAGAATCACAGCGATTATTCCTCTCAAAGAATATAAAAATGATCGATTTCTATTCATGGCAACAAAGAATGGTATCGTTAAGAAAACGCCGATACTCGACTATCAAAAAATTAGAAAATCAGGTCTTCAGGCAATTAATTTACGTGAAGATGATGAACTAATTGAAGTTAAGTCTACAAATCAACTGAAAGATATTATTCTAGTTACGAAGAATGGTATGTGTATTCGCTTCAATGAAAGAGATGTCAGACCTACCGGAAGAACATCAATGGGTGTAATCGGTATGACATTAACAGGAGAAGATGAAGTTGTTGGTATGCAGTTAAATACACAGGGTGAATACCTGTTATTCGTATCTGAAAATGGTATGGGAAAACGCACGACGATGGAAGAATTCTCAGTACAGCGCCGCGGCGGTAAAGGCGTGAAGTGCTATAAGATCACTGGAAAAACCGGAGATGTTGTTGGCGTGAAAGCGGTTAATGAAGAAAACGAAGTTATGCTGATTACCACCGGAGGCATCATCATTCGTTTAATGGTAGCAGATATTTCTGTTCTTGGACGAATTACTTCAGGAGTTAAATTAATGAATATTGGTTCAGAATCAGATATTAAAGTTGCTAATTTTACAAAAGTTAGAGAAAGCAATAATACTACTTCTGATGATGATCTGATTAAGAGTTTAGAAAAAGAACTGGAAGAAGAAAGTCAGGGAGTCGATATTAGTGAACTTTCGGAAGAGGACTATCAAGAGGATGACGACTTAATCAGCGATGATTTTGCATCCGAAGAAGAGATAGAGGACTCAGAAGATAACGATAACGATAACTAACTAAAAAAACAACTCAAAATTTCCGCGTTGCGGATGCGATAAAACACAAGATGAATTGGCATGCCAATTCATCTTGTTGTATATCTTGTGATGGTTAAACAAATTAATAAAATCATGAGATCCTTTGATTTTCAGAAAAATGAGGAAGTCTTGCATAGGGTATTGATTGATTGCCATTACACAAGAAGATTACGATCTATTTGTAAGAAGGAGTAGAAATGAGAAATATACATACAGATGAAATAATAAAAAATGTGAAAGAAATGTGCATTGAAGCAAATTATCAACTATCTGGTGATGTTGAAAAACGCGTAAGGGGAGCCTTCGAATCAGAAACATCGATTTTGGGAAAACAAATCCTTGGGCAACTGGGTGAAAATTTAGATATTGCGATTACGGAGAGTATCCCAATCTGCCAGGATACTGGAATGGCGATCGTATTTTTTAAAATTGGTCAAGAGGTTCATGTTGAGGGAGATAATTTGGAAGATGCTATTAACGAAGGAATCCGGCAAGGATATGCGGAAGGATATTTAAGAAAATCAGTAGTAGCAGATCCCCTGATTCGGACGAATACCAATGATAACACTCCGGGTATTATCCATTACGAAATTGTACCTGGAGATAAGATAGAGGTTACACTCGCACCAAAAGGTTTTGGCAGCGAGAATATGAGCCGGGTTTATATGCTAAAACCTTCTGATGGAATGGAAGGTGTAAAACAAGCTGTTCTTGAGACGGTTGTATTAGCAGGACCTAATGCATGTCCTCCCCTTGTCGTAGGAGTTGGAATCGGTGGTAATTTTGAGAAATGCGCTTTTTTAGCAAAAAAAGCATTGGCTAGAAGCATGGACAAAGCCTCAGACTTACAGCATATTCGGACGATGGAAGAAGAACTTTTAGAAGAAATAAATCAATTAGGGATAGGACCGGGGGGATTAGGCGGAAAAACCACGGCACTTGGCGTAAACATCGAAACCTATCCAACGCATATTGCAGGTCTTCCGGTAGCAATCAATATTTGCTGCCATGTAAATAGGCATGTTACAAGAATAATATAAAGGGAGGAATCATAATGGAGAAGTATATCACAACACCGCTAACTACAGAAAAAATGAAAGAACTTCAGGCGGGAGATTATGTCTTCCTTACCGGGACAATCTATACGGCGAGAGATGCTGCACATAAAAGGATGTTTGACACGATGAAGGAAGGAAAGGCAAGTCCCTTTGATCTTGACAATAATATAATATACTATCTCGGACCATCACCGGCAAGAGATGGACAGATAATAGGCTCTGCGGGACCAACGACAAGCAGCCGAATGGATAAATACACACCATTACTTTTAGAGAATGGATTAAAAGGAATGATTGGAAAAGGAAAACGGAGTCAAGCTGTCATTGATTCAATGATTAAGAATCAAGCAGTTTATTTTGCAGCAGTTGGGGGAGCCGGGGCGTTGCTTTCAAAAAGAATCAAAGCTTCCAAGATTATTGCTTATGATGATTTAGGAACAGAGGCAATTAGAGAATTGTATGTAGAAAATTTCCCAGTTATTGTGGTAGTAGATTCGAAAGGAGATAATTTGTACGAAATAGTTATGCAAAGAGGCTTACAAAAAGGTTGACAAAGAGAAAGTCATTTGTTATACTAGATTTTGCTTCTGTACGAAACGATAGAAGCAAAATTTAATAGCATATACATATAGTTCCGTCGCTGGAGAAGTACTCAAGTGGCTGAAGAGGTGCCCCTGCTAAGGGTATAGGCTGGGTAACTGGCGCGAGGGTTCAAATCCCTCCTTCTCCGTAGCTAAAAAACCTGTTTTACATGTTGAATGTAAAACAGGTTTTTTTATGATATTAAGGAATAAGCAGAACAAAATTCATGAGGGAAGTAGCAATATAAGATAATAGATAAAGACAATAGATAAAGACAATAGATAAAGACAATAGATAAAGGG
>JBASOB010000477.1:0-2419 GCA_049657865.1 Mobilitalea sp. | reverse complement strand
CATTAAGGGAGTCAGAGAACTTTGTGATGAGAATGATATTTTACTTATTTTTGATGAGATACAATGTGGAATGGGAAGAACCGGTACCATGTTTGCCTATCAAAAATATGATGTGATGCCGGATATCCTTACAAGCGCAAAAGCACTTGGCTGTGGCATACCGGTAGGAGCATTCGCTGCATCAGAAAAGGTATCAGAAGCATTTGAACCAGGTGATCATGGCACAACTTATGGAGGCAACCCTTTTGTTACCGCTGCAGTCAGTAAAGTTTTTGATCTGTTTGAGAGTGAACATATTCTGGAGCATGTCAATGAAATGGCACCTTATTTGGCAGAGCAACTTGAGGCATTGGTAGATAAGTATGATTTTGTCGTAGAACGTCGTGGAATGGGACTGATGCAGGGATTGGAATTTAAAATGCCAGTCAGAAACATTATCACAAAGATGATGGATGCAGGACTTATTATTATTTCCGCAGGAACCCATGTACTTCGTTTTGTCCCGCCGTTAATCATAGAAAAAAAGCATATCGATGAGATGATTACTATCTTGGACAAGTGCTTAAGTGAATTGTAGTAATTTAATCAATCAGTATAAAATACATATTTTAGACTGCTGCGAGTAAATAATATCACAAATTCAAATGATGGAAAATTAAACCAATATTTGATAAGGCGTTATTATTTATAGACAGCAGTCTTTTATTTTATGAAATCATGTCTCTTCTGTGTGGGAGTTTGTATCCGGATTTCAGAAGTAAGTAATTCTCTTCGGCAAGATTTAATAAAATGCATAGGATATTCACTGAATTATAGATGAAATACCTATTGTAAATGATGTGCAAATTATGTAAAATGAGAATGTCTTATCAAAGAAGTATAGAGGGTACTTTTTAAGTTTTCTTTTCTTAAAAAGGAAGACGATAATGAAGAAGAAATACTTAATTACAGCACTTACTTGTGTGTTTCTAACTATTACAGGTGTTTTCTATAGTTGTGACTATAGCAAAGATCAGAAAACTTTGGATACAATCACGACCTTATCTGAAGATTCACAAGAGGAAGAAAATCTTGATTCACAAGAAAATGATACCATTAATTTAATGAATGCAGCAAATAACGAAGGAAAAGATTCTGAGAATATTGCTGACTTGGCAGAATCCTCTGAGGAAGAAATTACTGATACGGAATCCACTGCTACAAAAGCAGCGGATAGCGAAAATATGTATCAAGATACAACCTCGATTTATGTTCATATCTGCGGTGCGGTAATAAATCAAGGGGTATATGTAACCGAGGACAGTTCGAGAATAATAGATGTGATTAAGCTTGCCGGTGGATTATGTGAAGAAGCTGCCGGTGATTATATTAATCAGGCGCAGAAAGTAACCGATGGCCAGCGAATCTATATCCCGACGAAAGAAGAGACCAAGGAGTTATCAGTTGAAGAGTATCGTGAAGGTGACACAGATAGCTCGTTAAACGAAGCTAGTCCTGTAATCACTAATCATAAGACGGAGTTAATCAATATCAACACAGCAGATAAAGAAACCCTAATGGAATTACCGGGAATTGGGGAAGCGAAAGCTAATAATATTATCGACTACCGCACTACAAATGGTAATTTTCAATCAGTTGAGGATTTGATGAATATTCCGGGAATAAAAGAAGGCGTATTTAAAAAATTCTCACAATATATCTCTGTAAATTAGAAAGACTGATTATTTTTCTAATAAGAATGATACCTATTAATAAGACTGATTATTTTGCTAATAGGTATCGTTACGATGAATAAGCTTGATTTATTTCGAAAAAGTATCTCTGAAATTATTAAGATAGATTCGATTGCAGGATATCTTTCTGCATGTTAGTATAGGAATAAGGAATAGTGATAAAGAATCATAAATTAAATGAGGTGAGAAAATGGCAAAAAGAGTACTTGTAGTAGATGATGAGAAGTTAATCGTAAAAGGAATCAGGTTTAGCTTAGAACAAGACGGAATGGAAGTTGACTGTGCCTATGATGGAGAGGAAGCTTTGGAAGCAGCCAAGAAGAAGGAATATGATGTAGTCCTTTTGGATGTTATGCTTCCAAAATTATCGGGATTTGAGGTATGCCAGCAAATCAGAGAATTCTCTTCTATGCCAGTTATTATGCTTACGGCTAAAGGCGATGATATGGATAAGATATTAGGCTTAGAATATGGTGCAGATGACTATGTCACAAAGCCATTTAATATACTGGAAGTAAAGGCAAGAATCAAGGCTATTATGCGAAGAAGCAGCAAAAATTCGGCAGTCAATAATGATGCCAGCAAGACAGTAGCCTTTGGTGATATGAAGATTGACTGTGATAATAGAAGAGTTTATATCGCAAATAAAGAAGTGAATCTGACTGCAAAGGAATTTGATTTATTGG
>JBASOB010000476.1:0-14645 GCA_049657865.1 Mobilitalea sp. | reverse complement strand
TCACTATGCAATATGGCAGGGAAAACGAAAAGAAATAATCAAAAATATTGAAACACAGAGTTTTTTCACCACATCATTTATTGCTTGTATGCTTGCGCTTGCCGGTCTTGCAAAACTTAATGTTTACCCGGATGCCGTTGCAGGATTTAGAAGAGTAGTCTACAATGTGCTTTCTGCACATACCACGACAGGATTTGCTTCGGTATATGCAAGGCAGTTAGCATTAGAATGGGGTGACTTTGGTATCTTGATTATGGTACTGGTTATGCTGATCGGTGGTTCTGCCTGCTCTACGGCAGGAGGTTTTAAAGGACTGAGAGTTGGAATCGTATGCAAGGGTATTGTTATGGATGTGAAAAAATTGTTAACCTCTGAAAAAAACATGAAAGTATATAAGTATCATCATATCAAAGATCGTGTTTTGGATGACAATGTCATAAAATCCGCAGCAACAATTATATGCTGTTATATCGTACTTTTCACAATTGGTACATTGCTTGGAACGTACTACGGATATTCCTTTGCAGATTCTGCATTTGAGTCAGCATCCGTTACCGGTAATGTTGGACTAAGCATCGGAGTTACTACGATTTCAATGCCGAGTGCTATGAAAGTTTACTATATCATTGCCATGTACTTAGGAAGACTTGAATTCCTATCCGTATTTGCATTTATAGGATTAATAGCGGGAGGGATAAAAAAAGTATGCGTAAAATCATTAAGACATTCATTATAATTTCATTATTTCTTGCAGTATCAATCCCTGCAACTGCCAAAGCATCTACGACAGATATCAATGAATTGATTGAAAATGCGAAAGAAATGGATGGAAGCAAAATCACAATTCAAGGAGAAGCAATTGGCGAACGGATGAACCGGGGTGAGTATTCCTGGATCAATATCAATGATGGAACGAATGCAATTGGCATCTGGCTGAAAAATGTAGATGCAGACCAAGTTACCAACTATGGTAATTATAAGTATATTGGAGATACGATTCAGATCACCGGAACCTTTTATAGAGCTTGTGTAGAACACGGAGGAGAAGCCGATTTTCATGTGGACTCCATCCGAATTATAAAAACCGGGCATGAGGTAAAAGAGCAGATACCAGCAGGGAAAATTATAATTTCGATAACTATGATGGCGGTAGCTGCATTGTTACTCTTGTTTTATATGAAAAAGATAAGAAATTAAACGGTAAAAAAAGCTGCTAATTCAATCCGGCAAACTATCTGCTGTGCTATATTACGATAGATTTTGTTGTCCACTTACGGGAGCGCCACCTCTTAAAGAAAAGTGTCCCACGGAACAGTTCATCCATGGCGAAGGCAATCCAGCAGCCAAGCAGACCTAATTCGAGTTTTACTCCAAGGATATAAGAGAAGAGAATACTCATAATCCAACAGGAGGCAATGGAGACTACCATTGGAAACATTACGTCACCGGCACCTCGAAGAGAGTTTCCCTCAATATGGTTAAAGCCTCGGCCTATTTCAACAAACAGATCGATAAACATAATTTTCCTCGCAATATGAATAATTTCTGGATCACTGGTAAAAATCCGAATAATATGTCCACCAAAGAGGCAGATACAGAAAGAAAGTATAATATTGCAGCAGATGGTGATTTTTAAATTTCTTTTGTTCAATTGATAAGCATGGTCGAATTCTCGGGCTCCTACTAAACGACTGATTAAGATAGAAGTGGATTGACCTAAAGCCAGACCCAGGACATAGACATAAAAAAATATATTTTCCAAGTATATCTTAGAGGTAATGGCAGTTGCCCCAAGAGTTGCAATAATTGAGGTAGAGATTACCTGGGATAAGGAATAGGAGAGTGAAGTAACGCCTCCCGGAACACCTATTCTCAAGATCTTTCCTATGATATCAAGATGCTGAAAGACACTTTTAGAAAAATGAACTTTCAGGGAAGTGCGAATAAAAAGAATGGTCATCAATAACAAGCCGGATCCTTGGCTGATTACAGCGGATATGGCAATTCCCTTTACACCGGATAACGGTGTTTCGAAGGGGCGGAATACAACGATATAATTTAGTATTGCATTTATGATATTCATGAAGATGGATACCTTAACAGCCACCTTTGGTCGTCCGTAGCTTCTTAGAATTCCGGACAGAGAGGAATTGATGGCTTGAAAAAATGAAAAAGCGATGCAGATATGAAAGTAGGTAGTTGCCTGCGTAAGCAAATCATCCTTTAACTGCATAGTCGCCAATAAGGGATGAGCAAAGATGGAAAGAAAGGTCCCAAGGAAAATACTTAAGGTAGCGCTGAATATAATTGAAATCACAGCCGCATTGGCAGCGCGCTCATTATTCTTGGCACCAAGATTCTGACTTATCACGATGGAGGCGCCCGCACTTATTACCCCGTAAAAAGTGAAGATCATTCCCATCAATTGGGAAGCGGCACCGACGGCTGCAACTGCGTGATCAGAATAATGGCTCAGGGCCAGGGTATTCACGGTACCAATCATATTTATTAGGATCATTTCAATAAAGAACGGAAAGAACAAAGAGGATAAAGTTAATTCGCCTTCCGGTGTTGCTGAATGTTTCATACGTTTACCATAATCTGAAAATATCATCATGATTCCTTTCGTATTTAAGCTTTGCTTATGTTCAGTTTATGTTATAATTAGGTGAAATTATTTAGGGAGGTATACCATATGCTGTTCCAATTAGATTCTTCTCAGATGTTAAAAATCCGCCTGATGAATTCGGTAACAATACGACCGCCTTACGTCCATAATAGACGGCAAGCAGATGAGTATATCATTTATGTAATTAAAAAAGGAAAGATGTACCTCATAGAAAACAATATAAAATATATACTGTCTCCGGGAGATTTCATTTTACTGGATCCGGAATATATACACGAAGGATACCAGGCCTCCTTATGCGAATACTATTACATCCATTTTCGGCAGGAACAAATACAAAAAGTTGAGTTCACTTCTGAGCAGGATAAGGCAACGGCGATTATAACAAAACGTTATGATTCTCTAAAAAGCAATCCGTTTTCCTATTCCTCTTACGAAAATGACTGCATACTTCTTCCCAAGTTTTATCATTTTTCAAATTACAGTGATTTCATTAAAATCTGCTGCCTTTTGGATGAGGCAGCAGGACATAATGAAAATCATTTGGAACACTATAAATTATTATGTTCCTGTAAAGTACTCGAGGCTTTGATTGAAACATACCGCAGTTATGTAATGTTTATGACTCAGAATATGTCAACAGGCATGCCGAAATCATACCATAAGGTACAGGAACTATTAAGTTATCTGAATACAAAATATGCAGACAAAATTACAAGCCAGGTGGTTGAAGAGAAAACGGAATGTAATTTCGACTATATTAATCGCATATTCAAACAACTTACGAATAGAACAATTTTCGCTTATTTAAATACAGTTCGAATTAATCATGCAAAGGAACTGATAGCCACCACCAATATGAAATTCTCGGAAGTTGGCCAAGAGGTGGGCTTTGCTGACTTATATTATTTCAGTAAAGTTTTTAAAAAGGCTACGGGCGTTTCTCCGTCGACGTTTGCAAAGGGAGTATTGAAATAATCTAATACTCCAGTATTGCTGTCTTTAATCCGGCACCGCTTACCGTAATGGTAGTTGCCACAAAAGGTTCTGAATCGGCTACATAGATTAATAAGCGGCCTTCAAACGCTCTTCGATATTCTGCACTATATTCTGTATTGTCAGACAAGTCGCCATTCTCTAAACCGATTAATTTACTGGAACCGGATACTTTTACGGAAAGCATGGTGCTGTCACTGGTGATCCAGTTTCCTGATCCATCCGTGATGGTAACCTCGATTTGTTTTAGAGAAACAGTAGAATCTAAGGCTTCTATCTTCGTATTGGTAGCAGAATCTGCAGCTGGAAATGATTTCTTGGTTGCCTCCTGCAAATTCCATAATTTCAGAATTATGTTGCAAGCAGTACCAGTACTGATCAGGGTATCTTTTGTTAAGTCTTTATTACCTATTGACTGACTGCTTCCGGTAGCTGTTATTTCACCAGGCTCAAATGGAACAAGCCATGTAATAGAGCCCTTCGCATCATCGTAAGATTGTATGTCAAGACTTTTTCCGTTACAGAGAAGATGAACGGAAGGTAAATTGGTATAACATCTTATTTCGATGATTTCACCGGGAAGGTAATTCCAACTTCGATACATCGGTTTCCATTCTTCTTCTGTTTCTTCAAACAAATCCCCACAAGTATCAATATTTGCCCTTGCCGTTGCTAAGTATAGCATCGGTGAATCTGCCCAGAAGCTCTTCCGGCGGTAGTAGGAAACCTTCGGAAATCCAGCTAAGTTTAGTATCCCGGCACCAGAGCCGTGAACCGGCCAGCCGTGTGCTTCCCCAAGGTAATCAATTCCGGTCCATAGAAACTGTCCTGAGATATATTCACAGTCCCGAACTGCTTTCCAGGCTTGAAGAGAAGGACTGTTTTCGCTTCCGAAGAAAGGTTTATCAGGAAAACGGAGATGGTCCTCCGCATAATGCTGCTCTTTATAATTATACCCGACGATATCATAAGAATCGATAAATCCAATTTGGGTGGAGAGCTCCGGAAAGGCAACGGCTGCGGTAACAGGTCTTGTGGTATCGTGCTTCTTGACGATATTTACTAATTCAGCAGCAATAACCGTAAGCCGTTCGGCATTTGGCTTATACTGATTAAACAGTTTTTCGGAGTCTGGCTTGTTTTTATCATTGTTTCCTATCATGCTTGTAAAGAGAGGATGACAATAAGGATCGTTGGGGTAATCAATTTCATTACCGATACTCCAGGCAATAATACTTGGATGATTCCGGTCACGTTTGACTAAGTCGGATAAATCCCTCTCGTGCCATTCTGGAAAATCTTCATAATAACCCTGATGCTTTGGAGGATAGACATTGTGTCCGGTGGACCACTTGTTTTTAACACCTTCCCACTCGTCAAAGGCTTCATCTATAACGAGGAAACCGAAGGAATCACATAAATCGTATAACTCAGGCATATGCGGATTATGGCTCATACGGAGTGCATTGCATCCCATTTCCTTTAGGAGGAGTAAACGACGTGACCAAACTTCAGGCAATACCGCTGCGCCCAGACATCCGGCATCGTGATGGATACAGACGCCTTTTATTTTATAGGGCTTATCATTAAGGAAGAAACCATGATCGGAATGAAAGTGAATACTGCGGATACCCACCAGCTGGACATTTTCCTCCGTGTAACAGAAAGAGTTATCAACGGCTTGTGTTCGAATGATCGTTGTTAATTGATACAGATTGGGGGTCTCGGGAGACCAAAGGGCAGGAGAAAGCAGAGAACCTTCTGTATCGATTATGCGTGTACTGCCGGAAGAAAGCAGGGATCCTTCCGTATCAATTATACTTGTACTGCTAGATGAAAGTAGGTAGCTGCTTTTTAAGCATACGAGTTCGTTGTTGTCGAAAGATAGTATGTTTTCAACAGTTACATTAACATCTTTTAAGGTATCATTTACAATGGTGTTTGCAACTTTAATATCTGCTTTCTCTTCTGTAACTGCGAGCGTTTGAAAAAAGATGCCATTAAAGTCAGAATGGACAGGTTCTTCAATGGTAATCGTTACTTTTCTTGTGATGCCTGACCCTGTAAACCACCTGGAATCAGCAATATCACTATGATCGACTTTGACGGCAATAAGATTTGCTACCGTTCCAAAGGAGGCTTGTTCCGTAATATCATAACGGAAAGTGGAGTAGCCGAAAGGACGTTTGCCAAGATAGTAGCTATTACACCAGACCTGACTGTTTTTATAGATACCGTCAAAAGTAATGTATATTCGTTTGCCCTTAAGTGACTCCGGTAGAAAAAAGTTGGTACGGTACCAGCCGATACCTCCTGCTAAATATCCCGTTCCACTGGAATATTCTTTGGAAAAAGGCATATGGACGGACCAGTCATGAGGGACGGAGACCTCCTCCCAGGTGTTGTCCAAATAACCTTTATACCAGGCCTCCGGACAATCATTATAGTGGAATTTCCAATTATTGAGTAGAAATGATTTCATATGAACCTCCAATCTTATTGCAAAAATAATAAAAATAATAATGAATAAATTGTTCCTTATAGAAGAAACCATATTTAGTATATTAATTTATGATAGAAATACAATGGGAGATAGGCAAGCGATTTGTTATATAGCGACTATTTTAAAAAAATAAATCAAAATATGGTGTTGGTGATGATATATGCCTTCTCTTCTTATTATAGTGCAATGAATACGGTTTCAAAAATATGCTTGAAAGGAAAAAGAACCCATATATAGTTTTGGAGAATTTGCCATTGCAAAGTGAGGTAGCACTATAGAATTAGCTATTATAACGATAGATAATTATAGAAAATTGGCGATTACAAAGTAAGATAATTTTTGGAAATTTATCATTACATTGATTGTTATGAGATAACTAATAATATCATCCGGATAGAATAAGAGTTGGCACTAAAACTTCAATTATTTTATCGGTTTTACTTACTAAGTTTGCTAGATCCGTCGGTATATTTTTAACAGAATATTTCATATATTAAATACAAGAATAAAGTGATATAATTTATTTGCTGATTCTTATTACCTAAGAACTAAGCAAAGCATCATGTAAGATAATACGGATGCATGATGATAACAGAAAAGTTACTTATGAGGGTGACAGGTCAACAATAACAGAAAGAAAAACAAAAAAGGGTGGGACTATAATGGCAAAAATTTTAGATATTGATATGGAGGATTGTGAATCAATCTGTGATGTCGGAAAAGCATTATCTTCTCCGGTTAGGATTGAGATCTTAAAATTACTGTATAATGAAAGCCTGATTATAGGTGATATTGCTAGAAAACTGGATATTCCTGCATCAAGTGCAGCGATGCATATTAAGTTGCTGGAAAAAGCAAACTTAGTCCGTATTGAGGAACAGCCGGGTACCAGAGGACTAACGAAACTGTGTAATAGAAAATCTGACTATGTCAACATCTGTCTGTTAGGCAAAACAACCGCGGAATCAGAGATTGCCAGCTTGGAAATGCCGATCGGAGCTTTCATCGATTGCCATACTGCACCGACCTGCGGGCTGATCTATGATGATGGAGTGATTGGAATGGAGGATATGGAAAGTGCATTTTATCTTCCGGAACGTATTAAAGCAAAAATGTTGTGGACTTCCGCTGGATATATCACTTATCGTTTTGCAAATACAATACCGAAGAACGGAACACCAAAGCGATTATGGCTTATGATGGAGATCTGTTCAGAAGCGCCGAATTATAGAGAAGACTGGAAATCTGATATCACAGTCTGGGTTAATGGAATAGATTGTGGAACCTGGACCTGCCCCGGTGATTTTGGAGCAAGAAGGGGAAGGCTGAACCCTGAATTCTGGTCCAATGGCGGCGCAACGCAGTATGGACTTTTAATGACCTGGGAAGTCAGAAGCGATGGTGCATACATCAATGAGAAAAAAGCTGCAAATATAAGGATGGAAGATTTGAACGTTATGAATAATTCTTATATTGATGTTAAGATTGGTAATAAAAGTGATGCGAAGTACGTGGGCGGATTTAATCTCTTCGGCAAAGGTTTTGGCGACTATAATCAGGATATTATATTAAGCATGGAATATTAGAAGAATAACTGCATCGATTAGTGATAGAAGAATAACTGCAAATATTATAAATAATAAGAAAAATAATTAAGAATTAGTGATGAGAAGAATGATTACATATTAGTGATAGAATAATAATTATAAAAATAAGTAATGGACAAGCACAGCAGCAATGAATAAGCTATAAGAAGCACAAATAAAAAATAGTAATAAAATTGACAAGCACTAAAAATTAGTAATAAATAGTACGAAAAACGAAAATTGATTGATATTAAAACAATAATATTGTTTACGTATCAATCAATTTTTTTGTAAAGAACAGAAATAATGTTTAAATAAACAATAATAATAGAAAATTAACTAATTAATATCAAATAAATGTTGACAAAGTATCATATATGAACTATATTTGTATTCAAGAGAACAATATAACTGTTCAAATAGCTATTAATTCTCTAGAACAACTACCTAATCAAACAGTAATAATGTTCAAATTGGTAGAATGTTAGAGCCGGCAAAAACTAACATGATAATGTAATGGGAACAAAAAACAATAATGGGAGGTTCTTATGAAAAAATTTATCGCTTTATTAATGGCAATGACAATGGTAATGACATTACTGATAGGTTGTGCGAAAAGCCCAGCAACAACAGAGGCTACCGATGCAGAAACAACGACAGATACAACAGAGGCAGCTGATCCGGCAGCCGATGCGGCAGTAACAGAAGCAGTATCCGATGTGAATGAAGATGGTACCGTTAATAATCCGGAAAGTGTTGCAGTAGAAGCAGGAAAATTGGTATTCTGGTCTCTGTTCAGCGGTGGAGACGGTTCTTATATGGATTCCATTATCAGCGATTACAATGCAGCTTCTCCTACAATGGGTGTTCAGTCAATCATGCTGGTATGGGGAGATTATTACACAAAACTTCAGACAGCAGTTGCAGCAGGCAAAGGTCCTGACATTGGAGTTTCTCATGTATCGAAACTTCCTGAATTAGTAGATCAGGGTGCTGTTATTCCAATTAATGATTATCTTGATCAATTAGGAATTGACTTAAGCACAATGTATTCGGATAACTCAATTGCAAGCGTAACTTTTGATGGTGATATTTATGCAATTCCATTAGATACTCATGCAGAAATCATGTATGTAAATAAAGATATTATGGAACAAGCTGGTGTTACATTAAATGCAGACGGTCAGCTTGATATTTCCAGCCTTGATGAATTTAAAGCTGTTCTTGATAAAGTGAAAGCAGTTATTCCGGCAGATTCAAGTCCGTTAGCTCTAACTAATTCGGGTGATGACCCATATAGACTTTGGTGGTCAGCTTATTTCCAATTAGGTGGTACCGGCTTAATCAGTGAAGATGGCAGCGAAGTTACCCTAGACGTAGATAAGGCTGTTAAAGCAGCTGAATTTGTTAAGAGCCTTTATGAGGATGGATATATTCTTGAAGGTATCGAAGATCATCAGGCACTATTCCAAAGTGGAAAAGCTGGTATTGTATTTGCTGGAACATGGGCAACCGGTGCCTTCGAAAGTACTGAAGGATTAAATTTCTCTGCACAGACGATTCCACAATTATTTGACAATGAAGCTTGCTGGGCAGATTCCCATACCTTGATTATCCCTTACAGCAAAGACCGTACAGAAGAAGAAACTTTAGCAGCAGTAGAATTCATTGCTTCGGTATCCTCCGAAGGTGGTGCTACTTGGGCTCAGTCAGGTCAGATACCTGCAAACTTAAGCGTTCTTGAAAGCGCAGAATATTTGGCATTACCATATAGAAGTGATTATATGACCGCTTTAGATAAAGCAGTTATGCCGACTCAGAATGCAAGCTTCTATGCAATGAAAGCAGGCATGATCGATTCTCTGAATACTTATTGGACCGGTCAAGCAGATGCAGCTACTGCAATTGACAGCTTGAAAACAGAACTTGAATCCAACTTAAACTAGAGATAGTAAGAATTAGGGCAAGCTAATAAGAGAGGAGCTGTGCAGGCTCCTCTTTTTATTCATAATAGAAGAAAGCAATTATTGACAGCTGGTTTCATTATAGAATAAGAAAAAGCAGTATTTCTGAAATGGAGGTTGGAAACAGATGAGAAGAAAAATTAAACCTTACTTAATAGCGTGCGGGTTTATTCTCCCCTTCTTCCTGCTATATACGATATTTACGATATGGCCGGTTATTCAAGGAGTTTATGTCAGTGTACATAAATGGGGATTGATGGGAAAACAGGCATTTGTAGGATTTGATAATTATACGAAAATGTTATCGGACAAGAATTTTGTTGGTGCTTTGATGAACACTTTTAAATTTGTTGTGATTACAGCGCCTCTGCTTGTAATAGTAGCAATGATATTAGCCTTGTTCGCAAATCGTCCAGGCAGGACCAAAAAGTTTTTAAGAATATGTTATTATCTTCCCAGCGTATTATCCGTATCAGTTGCATCATTTATTGCAAGATACATGTTTGCACCTTATAGGGGATTTATTAATGGTTTAGGACATACCATCGGAGCATTGGCTTCCGGAGTAGAGCCTTTATGGATGCAGGATACTAATTTAGTATGGGCAACCATCTCCTCTATGACTGTCTGGTGGACAGTCGGTTTTAGTATGATGCTTTTCTTATCTGCCTTACAGGATATTTCACCGCAGGTACTAGAAGCAGCAGATATTGACGGGGCAAGTAAGAGGCAGCAGCTGTTCTCGATTGTATTACCGCTTCTTAAATCGACGACCTGGCTGGTAGTACTTCTCCAGGTAATTGCCTGCTTTAAAGTATTTGGACAGATTTATATGATTACAGGCGGTGGTCCGGCTTCTTCGACCAGACCATTGATTCAATATATTTATGAAAGCGCCTTTGCGAAAGGCAAATTAGGTTATGCAGCAGCAATGTCTTATGTATTATTCTTCATATTACTGATCTTCTCCGCAGTACAGCAGGTGATGCAGAAGAAAGGAGAGAAAGACTGATGAAAACGAAAACAAAGATAGGTAAATTTATTTTAACGGTCATCTCTGTCCTGATAGCGTTTGTCTTCATTATGCCATTTATCTGGTCAATCGCAGTATCCTTTCAAGAGGAAGGCAAGCAGATTGTTTCTATTTTTGACTGGTTTAAACCACCTTACACCTTTCAGAATTATATCGATGTAATCACAACCAGTTCGGTTACAACCTGGACCTTTAACAGTTTCTTTATTGCAATCCTTTCCACGATTCTGACCGTAGTATTATCTGCGATGGCAGCATATGCGATTGCAAAAGTTAAGTTTAAAGGCAGCAGCGTTATTTTCTTTTACTTCCTGATCGGACTTATGATTCCAGGGGAAGCAACCATCGTGCCGCTCTTCATTACGGTAAATAAGATGGCTCTGATTGATTCCTATGCAGGACTGATTCTGCCCTCGATTGCCGGTTCGATGAATATGATTATCATGGTGACTTTCTTTAAAGGGCTGCCAAGTGAATTGTCGGAAGCAGTCAGAATTGACGGCGGCGGGGAATTGACGATATTCTTCAAGATTATGCTGCCACTTTCGAAAGCAGTGATTTCAACCGTATGCATCTTTGCATTCATTGGAAGCTGGAATAATTACCTCTGGCCGTTACTTTGCGCCATGAGTGAATCCAAGTTTACGCTTCCGATTGGTATTCCAACCTTTGCTGGTACTTATACGGTAGATTATGTAAAACCGTTAACGGCTGATATGGTGGCGTCCATACCGATGATTGTACTGTTTATTATCTTTGAGAAACAAATTGTGGAAGGAATACAATTCTCCGGTGTAAAGGGGTAAACAATGGCAGAAACAACTACAAGAAATTATGCACTGGATTGCATGAAAGGCTTATTAACCTTGCTGATGATCCTGTGCCACTGCATTCAGTTTTTTGGGCAGGAAGTACACTTGGTACAGGGATTTCTGGTGAATTATATTAACTTAACTACCTTTTCGGGATTTTTCTTCTGCTTTGGATTCGTATCCAACAAAGCTTATTTTGAGAAGAAGTTTGGAGCTTCTGCTAAGAAGATGCTGAAAAATGCAGGAAGAATGTTAATTGCCTTCTATGTATCAGAGATTGCCTACTTAGCGTTGGTGGAGAATAAAATTTTCCGTATGGATTTGATTATGGACGTGTTGCTTGTGAAACAATATGCAGGCTGGTCAGAATTTCTGATCTCCTTTGCAGTCGTTATGTTACTCGGAATCCTGTTATTTCCTATATTTAAGAGGATGAACAGCAAGATATTTGCTGTGTTTGCACTTGTCAGTATAGCAGCCTGTTTCCTTCCTTATGGCAAACAGACTGTGCCGCAGCTGGCAATGTTGATTGGTTCTACTAATTATGTCACATATCCGTGTCTTCAGTACCTGCTGTATTTTGCTTTTGGTGTGTTGTTGAGTAAAAAAGATTTGAAATTCAATAAGTATGTGTTGGTCCTCTGCAGCCTGGCAAGCGTTCCCTGCATCTGGTATTATGTGAAATTCAATTCATTGCCGATGCGTTTTCCGCCAGATTGGCTGTATATCACCGGAGCCTTTGCGTTCGTTTATTTATACTACTTGATCTGCCTGCGGCTGGATAGCTTGAAGCTGACAAATGCAGCAATTGGAAGGATAGTGCAGTATTTATGCCACATGGGCAGCAATTCTCTATTATATCTGCTTCTAAGTAATCTGCTTATTTTTGCATTTGCAGGTTCCGCCTTTACCTTCCGTGATGTGAAATATGTAATTGGGTTCTATACATTCCTCTTACTGTTTATACCCTATTTAATAAGAATAATGCGAAATGAAAGTAATATAAAATGGAGGAATTAATGATGAAAAGTTATGTGAAAGATTACCCGCGCCCACAGCACGTCAGAGATAATTGGGATAATTTAAATGGTATATGGGATTTTTCATTTGATGATGATAATTGCGGTGAAAACCAGAAATGGTATCAGACATTTCCTGAAAATATTCAAATAACAGTGCCTTTTACTTATGAGACAAAATTAAGCGGGATACAGGACGAAACTAGACATGACAATATCTGGTACCGTACCGCAATTACCACCTCAATGGAAAAGCTGAAGAATCATAAGTTGCTGTTAAATTTTGAAGGAAGTGATTTCCTGACAAAAGTCTGGGTAAACGGGCAGCTTGCAGGAAGCCATAAAGGAGGATATTCCAGGTTTTCCTTCGACATATCGAAGCTTTTAGAAGAAGGCGAGAATGAAATCGTGGTTAAAGTGGAAGATTCCTTTGATATTTCACAGCCACGTGGAAAACAGCGTTGGATACAGGATAATTTCGGCTGCTGGTATGTGCAAACGACCGGTATCTGGAAAACTGTCTGGACGGAATATGTACCGAACATCAATCTTACCGCAATGAAGATCACGCCGCTCCTGTCGGAACAGTCGGTGGAGATGGAATTTGAAGTAGAGGGTGATGTTGCAGATCAGGATTTATCGGTGGAGGCAGTTGTTACCTTTGGAGATGTATTTGTAAATAGAACAGTGGTATCGGTCCCTGCAAAACATGGCAGCGCAAAACTGAATGTATATGTCGCAGAATTCGCAGATGACTGGGGAATTAAAACCTGGTCACCGGAGAAACCGAATCTGTATGATATAGAGGTTCGCGTAATGTATAAGAATCAAGTATGCGATACGATCAAGTCCTATTTCGGGATGAGAGAGATCAGGATTGATAAGAGCAACATTCTGTTAAATGGCAGACCTTTATACCAGAGACTAATTCTAGATCAGGGATACTGGAAAGACTCCCACCTGACACCTCCAAACGAAGAAGCCCTGATTGAAGATATTGATAAGATTATGGAACTTGGATACAACGGCCTTCGTAAGCATCAAAAAACAGAAGACGAAAGATTCCTGTATTGGTGTGATGTGAAGGGCATGCTGGTATGGAGCGAAACCCCTGCAGCGTATCAGTTCAATGACCGCGCAGTTGAGGAGTTCACAAAGGAATGGATGGAAATCGTCAAACAGAACTATAATCACCCAAGCATTATTACCTGGACACCGTTCAATGAATCCTGGGGAATTACGAATGTTGAAGTAGACAGATCACAGCAGCATTTTACGGAAGCAATCTACCATTTGACAAAAGCCATGGATAACTATAGGCCGGTGATTGTAAATGATGGCTGGGAGCATACGATTTCTGATATCATCACACTTCATGATTACGAAGAGGTCGGGAAAATATTTCATGACCGCTACAACCAATGCAAGGATCAGATCTTAACGACGGAAGTCTATCACAACGACGGGAAATCAGCTTTTGCAGATGGATATGAATATAAAGGACAGCCTGTGATCATCAGTGAATTCGGCGGAATTGCGTTCAACAATGGTGAGTCAGGCTGGGGATATGGCAATAAAGTGAAGGACGAAGAGGATTTCCTCAGAAGATTCGATGATATTACAACTGCCATCAAGGACACGCCATATATCTGCGGCTACTGTTACACGCAGGTTACGGATGTCCAGCAGGAAATCAACGGACTCATGGATATTGACAGGAAGTTCAAGGTCAGCCCGGAGAAAATCAGGGAAATCAATATGCGTAAAGTTGGGTTCCTGAATGTGTAAGGGATATGTGAAATATAAAAATGCATTGAAAAGGGAATTAGTTCATTAAAATGATTTGTTGGCATGCTACTCGCCATGCTGAATACTGAATAATAACATAAGAATACCGCCAGTTATTTAGCAACTGGCGGTATTCTTATGTCATTAAATATATTTTTATTGTAATACGCTATCGGTATTGTGATAGCTAACTTTCCTCATATCATAGTGAAAAATTATTAATTATGATAAGTATTATGAAGTATTAAAATAGAGAATAATTCAGCATGTAAGGATCAGATTTTAGAATGCTGTTACTGATTATCTAGCATGAAC
>JBASOB010000475.1:0-5667 GCA_049657865.1 Mobilitalea sp. | reverse complement strand
ACTGTGTGCTGGTTAAAGTCAGTTTTTCGTCCAATTTTGTTTTAGACTGTGAATATGACCCCATTCCTAAAACAATCAATGGGATAATACACATAGCCATCATTCCAATAACTAACTTCGCTCGTATTGAATTCATTTTCAATTTTCTTTTCTTCATTCTTTTTTACATATTGATATTTAATAGTATCAATATGATCTCCTTCCTAAGATAAAATTATAAGATAAAAATAAAAACATGTAGTTTGTTTAACTAACGTTATACACATTATATTTTATTACAACATATTAATCAACATATTTCGATGTAATTTGTAATATAAATTAGTTTTCCACTTTAATACTGCACAAGAATATTCAATTTAGCATCTCTGGCATATGAAAATAATATCCCTGCAGATAATCAATTCCTATTTCCCTGCAGGTATCAGCTATTTCTTTCGTCTCAACGCCTTCTGCGACTGTTTTTATTCCGCTTTCTTCACAGAATTGTACAATACTTTTCACGAGACGTCTGCTCGTTTCTCTCTTGTGAATGTTATATATCAGTGATTTGTCCAATTTAACCGTATCCAAATGAAGTTCACTCAGATACTGATACGAAGAATAATCTGTCCCAAAATCATCAAGTGCAATTTTAACATGGTGCTTTCGAAGCCTTTCAAGATGAGAATTGAGATTACTTACATCAGTCAGATTTCTCTCAATCACCTCAATCTGTAGGCAGGATGGATTCACTCCTGATTTTTCAATGGAATCTAAAAGAAAATCTATGCTCTCATTTTCAAAATCCCTCTTTGAAAAATTTATTGAAACAGTGGTATTTCTTTCTTCCGTTTTTTGGAGAAACTCAATCGCATGTATGATCATATATTTTGTAAGTTCCTGTATCAATTCTGTTTTTTCAACAATAGGAATAAACAGGACAGGGCTTATGTAGCTTCCGTCTTCTTTTTTCCACCTTGCAAGCAGTTCCGTACTGTGTACTTTCCCATCTTTGGAACTAACAATATTCTGATATGCCACACCAATTTTCCGGTTGGAAATTGCATCTGAGAATCCTCCCGCAATATCCAGGATATTCTTGTAGTATTCTTCCAATCTCCCATTAAACCGTGATTCCTTTAATTCATTTGCCTGAGTGTAACTATATGCGATCTGAGCCTGTCTGATTCCCTCATAGGTAGAAACGTCACCTTCCGTTTCAACTATCCCCATCCGTACTTCAAGATAGATTGGGATGTTATCGACGATCATCACTGATTTATCAAGATCTTTTATTTCATTGATTAGAAGTTCCGCTTCTTTTCGTTTATCTTCTGCCATTCCGTCTTCCTTGGATATTTTAAGCACAAACTGCATTCCATAATACTGATATATCTCCGCATTTTTATATTTTGACAATATTTCACTTAGCATTGCTGAAATTTCACAGGTTATTTTATTTTCAAAAAAATAGCCAAACAAAATCATCGTATCCTGTATTCCCTTAATTGAAAATACCACAATAGTCTTTGAAATTCCATCAATGGCATCCTCATTTTTTATCGCCTCAACATTCTTAAGGCCTGTATTTTCATTGTGAGTAAGTATTGTAGTTATTCTTTTTTGGTTCTTCCTATTATAATCCGAAAAAAATCCAATGATCAATGCAACCACTCCGAATATACACATTCGGATGATCCAGTTAACTGTCTGCTGCGGTATCTGTTGTTCAACATTTTGAGGCATGAACGGTCCGATGAGAATATCGCTATATACTGCAATAAACAGACCTTCTTTCTTGCCATATAAGGATGCAGCGATTACAATCGGAATATACATAAAATGTGTATATACCTTCGTCGTTCCACCCATCATATACACAAGTACCGCGATTGCTATGGCCAAAAGCATCAAAAGTGCCAAAACCATATGTTTATTTCTTCTTTTCACCATAAATTTCTCTTTCATTTAGATATTACCTCCACAGTTAACTCTTTCCAAATCTTTCACATTGAACCTTTTCTGTTTTTGCCAGATTTTATATTATTGCGGAGGTTTTTGCGAAATAGTTATACTATTATCATAGAGTTGGGGCTTCTATACACCATTTGTCCCCGCCCTTTTCTTATCGTGGTAATAACTTTATTGCATCCTCTTCTGAAACAGGTTTGCTTATATAATAACCCTAAATAAAATCACACTCCATTTGCATGAGTTCATTATACTGAGCCTCATTTTCAACACCTTCTGCAACGGTTTGAATATTCGCATGGTATATTGCAGCTTCTGCATTCATCATGATCTCTTCAAGATTCTTTCCATCCATTGGATAACTTGCGATACCGATGCTAGCAGTTATCACGCAATAATTACATACTAATAATCACTCTTTAAGATGCAGTTAACAAATATATTCCATACTTCATCTAATTCTTCTTCTCCTGGTCTCCATTTAGAAAATATAATAGTAAATATATTACTATTAATAAAATTGTTGAATTTTTGAAACACATATTCTGCTGAACAATTCAATTTATCTATTTCAACTAATTTTATTACGTATTCAAAATATTGTTCCTGTCTTTCTTTATTTGAATTATCAATATATTCCTCTATTTCCGTAACTAACTCAGTTGGTTTAAACAAACGATATCTTAGATAAAAGCGAGTTTTGTCATTATATTCCAATGCATAATTTCCACAGAATTTAAAATATTTTTTTAATGCCTCTTTGGGATTGTCACATTTTTCAAGAAATAATTTTTTTACTAATTCTACATACTCTTCTTCCATATCATTTCTCAATGACAAAAACAACCCTTTCTTAGATTGGAAAAAATAATATAGTGTTGGAGATTCTATCCCTGCTTCCTTACATATCATTCTTACTGTTGTTGCCTCATAACCAATTTCTAGAAACAAAGTAAATGCTACTTGTTTAATTTTTTCTATCTTCTCATCTGAACCCTTCATCATATCCCCTTTTCTATTTGAAGATAGCGCAATGTTTTTATTATTGCCCTAACTATTATTATCTTAATGTATTATTATAGCTTAGATATATTGACTTTTACTATAGAACTATTAAATCTGACCGTATTGAGAATTTATCTGCTCCTCACTATAATAACTCACTTTATTTCTACCTGTATTTTTCGAATGATATAATGCCTTATCCGAATAATTAATGTAAACTTTAGCTCTTTCCAAATCTAGGTTTTCATCCGCTATTCCACTATATATACCAAAACTTGAGGTTATTTTTATTTGAAAATCCTTTTCGCAAAATATATTTTTTTCTATTTTCTCCCTAATACTTTCTACTTTCCTGATTAATATTTCTCTACTGACACCTGAAATAAAAATCAAAAACTCTTCTCCACCATAACGAACGATCCAATCATTACTCTCTCTTATCATATTCTTAAGAAGTAGAGAAAATTCAATTAGAATCCTATCTCCAACAGGATGGCCATAGTTATCATTAATATTTTTAAAGTGATCTATATCTACCATAACAAAGCCCATAGGTGAGTTATTCGAAAAACTTTTTGCCATTTCATACTGCAGGCGTTCCTCTAAAAAGCGACGATTATACAATTTTGTCAATGGATCACATATCAGTTCTTGATTTAACTTATTGATTTTTTCAATTACAATATCTTCATTCAACAAATCCATAGCATCCAATAGATGCTCTTCCGTAACATCCCTTATGAGTTCAACAATTAAATTAGAATTCAATTCATTATTTACTGGAACAGCAGTAACCATATAAAGCCTTTTATTACTATATTCTAATTTCATAATGGCTTTGTTTTCTCTCATGGATCTCATTGAAATGCAATTCTCACAAACCGAACATTTTTCCCATGTTGAAAAACAGGAGGAACCATTTAAATCAGTTCCATTTTTTGATTGTTGCATACTACTCTTCTTTTCTATTGGATTTACATAGCGAATCGTATCATATATTTGTAACATTACTTTCGGAATTTGTCAAGTTAGTTGTCACATTCCCTATATTTTTATTTGTTATTTATGATGCTTGTTCTTGATTTTCTTCTTTACCCACATTCTGTTCTACCCGCTCTGGATTCAAGAACACTTTATCCTCCAAGGACCAGTTTCTGATACCCTTTGTCCATCGTTCCGGATGCTTGCTTTTTGCTGCTTCATAAACCGCAATCCGATTCTTAAAGATCTCTTTATCTACTCCATTATGTCGGTCTATCGGGCTCAGGAAGTTCAAGCCACTATGTTTATGTTCATTATTGTACCAGGCAGCAAAACGCTGTACCCACAGCCTTGCCTCTGTAAGCGTCCCAAATCCTTTAGGCTGAAAATTGGGTCTGTATTTCAATGTCTTAAATATGCTTTCCGCATATGGATTATCATTGCTTACTCTCGGCCTGCTGTTCGATGGCACGATTCCTAAGCTGTACAGGGTTTCTAGCATGGTTGCACCCTTCATCGGGCTTCCGTTATCCGAATGAAGTACCAGTACATTCTGCCTGGATGCTACCTTTTCTAGCATCGTTGTTCTCTTGATTAATTCACTCGCATGCTCTGCGCTCTCTTCTTCCCAGACTTCCCATCCGACTATCTTTCTACTGAATAAATCGGATATCAGGTACAGGTAATAATGTTTTCCTTTGATTGGTCCATTTAAATACGTAATATCCCACATCCATACCTGGTTCGGTGCGCTTGCACTGTGTGTTGTAACCGGTCTCTTCACCGGTGGCCTGCTTAATCCACGGTGCTTCATTTCATCTGCAGCTCTGAGCACCCTGTAGTAGCTGCTTTCTGATGCTATATAAATTCCTTCATCAGCTAGTCTTGGAACTATCTGACTTGGCGGCAGATTTTCATATTTCTTTGAATGCACAATATCTAATATTTCCTGCTTTTCTTCCCTGGTGAGCTTATTTACCGGTTCTGGTCTTTCACAAACAGTTCTCCCGTCAATGAATTCACTGTCTGTTTCCTTCCAGCGATTAATGGTTCTTTTACTGATTCCCAACTCTTTGCATGCCTTCCAAAGACGTGCACCTGATTCTGTTGCTATACTGATTAACTGTACTGCATTCTCACGATCTGAGGCATTAATCATTCGTCCTCGGGTGCCCCCCAGATCGCGTCGGCGTTTTTTCTCAGCACTAAAAGTGCTGCAACTTCTGCCAATGCCTTCTCTTTTCTGCTCAGTTCCTGTGCTAATTTCTTGTTGTCTTTTTCGGATTTCTTAAGCTCAAGGTTTAGTCTGGAAGCTTCCTCTGCAACTCCGCCATTCGCCTGTATGCAGGCGTTTTTCCAATCCTTTACCTGCTGTGGATACAAGCCTTTCTTTCTACAGTACTCAGCTAATTCTATTTCATTCAGCACGGCCGTTTCCAGTACAATCTGGAACTTATCCTGTGAACTCCACTTATCTGCTGATTTAAACTTTGTTGTCGATGAGATTCCATTCTTCTTGGATTTGTCTCTCCATCTATATATTGTGTTGATGCTTATCCCTGTCTCCATTGCCAGATCAGATGCACTGGTTTCTCCAGTAATCAATCTAGTAACTATTGAATCCTTCAGTTCCTGACTATAACTCGCCATAGTAATCCACCTTCCAATGATAGTTTAACCTATCATATAATATTTAGGTTGCTATGACAACTATCCTACCACACAGGG
>JBASOB010000474.1:0-1973 GCA_049657865.1 Mobilitalea sp. | reverse complement strand
AATTTCTATAGTAGATACAAGGATATTTGAAAATTACTTAGAGTCTTTTCGCTTGTAGAAAAAATAGGGGCGCGAATTATTGTATATCAATAAATCAATTGACTTATAGATATACAAGATGTATTATGATAATAGATTATGAAACGGAGGTGATGGCGGTGGCAAGAACTGGACGACCAAGGTTAGAAAATCCGAGGAAAGAAGGCGTTTTTATCCGTCTCACAGAGAATGAGCATACTGAAATAGTTGAGTATGCATCGGAACATAGTCTAACCATAACAGAGACCATAGTAAAAGGATTCCAGGCTTTGAAGAGTCAGAATCCAGGTAATGGAGAATAAGCATTCGTGACCTCTTTCTTATAAAAAGGAAGGTGGACCTAATGGCAGTATCCAGAAAAGACAACAAAGGTAGAGTTTTAAGAAAAGGCGAAAGCCAGAGAAGTGACGGAAGGTATATTTATCAGTACACTGATCCAACAGGAAATAGACGTGTGGCATATGCAAATGATTTGTTGGAGCTTCGTGAAAAAGAAAAAAATTTGATAAAAGATCAACTAGATGGATTAGAATCTTATTGTTCGGGTAAAACAACATTAGATTATGTGTTTGACCGATACATTGCCACAAAATTTGATTTGAAGCAAAATACTAGAACAAATTACAAATATATGTATGACCATTGTGTTAGAGATACCTTTGGCAAAAAAGTCATTACAGATATAAAGTACTCAGATGTAAAATTCTTTTATTATTCTTTAATCAATGAAGGTGGACTAAAAACGAACACACTAGATACAATCCACACAGTTTTGCATCCAACATTTGAGATGGCGGTAAGAGATGGTATTATCAGAAATAATCCTTCTAATGGAGTTATGGCAGAGATAAAAAAGAATTGTGGTAAGAATAAAGGGATACGTCATGCTTTGACGTTAGAACAGCAGCGAGCATTTCTCAATTATGTTTCTAAAAGCCCAATATATTCCCATTGGTTGCCACTACTGACAGTGTTATTTGGAACCGGATGTCGAATCGGAGAAATTATTGGACTTCGATGGGAAGACGTAGATTACGAGAATCGTTTTATTAGCATAAATCATGCGACAATCTATATGTTTATGGAAGAAACGCATAAGAGCGAATTTCATATATCTACCCCTAAAACAGAAGCAGGAGTTCGACATATTCCAATGCTTGAAGCAGTTGATAAAGCATTTAAAGATGAGTATGAAGCGCAAAAGGAAACTGGATTTAATACTCAAGTAGTTGAAGGAATGAGTGGTTTCATCTTTTGTAGCAGAGAAGGAAAGCTTTTGAATCCAAGTGTAATCAATCGGGCAATAAGAAGAATTTACGAAGCCTACAATGCAGAAGAGATTATTAGTGCAAAGAAGCAACGTAGAAAGCCGATAATGATTCCACACTTTTCATGTCATCATATAAGGCATACATTTTGTACACGCTTTTGTGAAAATGAAACAAATCTCAAGGTAATCCAGAATATTATGGGTCATGCAAACATTGAGACAACAATGGACATTTATGCAGAAGCAACAGAATTGAAGAAACATGAAGCAATGAAAGCGTTAGAAAAAAATAGTGATATTTTTTAGGAAAGAGTCCTTGATAGAGGATATCTTTTAAATATATATACTGACATCAAAAAAAGTGTTTTACATCAAATTGACATTAAATTCTTAGACTTTGGTAGACTGTATTATCAGAGAACAAGAGGGAGAAGTCAAGGAAACAAGGCTTGGTAGACAAATGTAGACTACATGATACTAAGCCAAATTCATTTTCCGACGATGAAGAGCTTGGATAAATAAATCCAGTGTTTATGAGGCTTCACAGACATTTTGAAACCAGAAGGACATCATAAGGACATCAAAAAGATGTCCGAGTACGAATACGTTCGAATGAGCTTGAATTTTTGTAAAGGAAGTCAAATTTAATAAGAATGCACTATTT
>JBASOB010000473.1:0-1871 GCA_049657865.1 Mobilitalea sp. | reverse complement strand
CACAATGCGGAACATAAAAATAAAAAGTAGTTCTAAAGTTCTAAAGATTCAGGCGGGATACCTTTGCGAACTTGCTTTCAAGGCTCGGGGATGATAGAATTAAATTAGAAATACGACAAGGAGAAATTAACATTATGAAGGAAATCAATACCGTGCTGTTCGATTTTGACGGCACCATCATGGATACAAATACGGTCATCCTGCAGTCATGGCAGCACACCTTCCGGACCGTTGAGGGAAAGGAAAGACCGGAGGAGGACATTATCGGAACCTTCGGGGAACCGCTCGACGTTACGATGGAAAAGTTGCTTCCCCAGATATCGGTGGAAGAGGGAGTTGAAATTTACAGAAACTATCACTATGACAATTTCACCGAGCTGATTGAAGTTTTCCCGGGAATTCTTGATTTGCTGGAAGAATTGAAGGTCAGAGGATACAAGATCGGGATCGTCACTTCCCGATTAAGGCATACCACGGAAATCGGTTTGAAAAAATACGACATGGAGCAGTACTTTGATGCTATCGTAACCTGTGATGACACAGACAAGCATAAACCGGATCCGGAGCCGGTTTATATTGCATTGGAACGTCTCGGCTCAAAACCGGAAGAATCCATCATGATCGGTGACAGCATGTTTGATATTCTTTGTGCGAAAAACGCAGGAGTAAAAGCGGTGCTTGTCAGCTGGGCTCTTGCAGTCAGCGAGGAAGATCAAACCGGTGAAAATGCACCGGATTACATCATTGAAAAGGCGGAAGATTTGTTGGGTATCCTGGAGGGATAGCAATATTCAGTATTCGATTTAAGTGCAAGGGTTTTTGATCGATTTGTTAAAAAGCCTTGCACTTAATGAATTCAGAAATGGCTGTAAAAGTTGAAATCCAGCCTTTTCTGAATTGTTCGGTAAGCCCTAATTACAAGAATGAAAGATGATACAGAAAGGGTGTTCGCGATGTTCCAGAAGAAAATACTCTTAATTGACGATAGCGATTTTTTTGCCAAATATATAAGAGAAGTCTTGGAAGCGGCGGATTATATAGTAATTCACGCGAATAAAGGAGAAGACGGATTGCGGATGGTAAGAGTGGAAAAACCCGATTTAGTTCTACTTGATGTAATTATGCCTGATATTGATGGCTTCGAAATCTGCCGCATTTTAAGGGATGCTGAAAGTAATAATCTCATGCCAATCATCATGCTAACATCACAAGATAATCAAGATGATAAACTAATGGGTCTGGAGCTGGGAGCAGATGACTATATTACAAAACCCTTCAATAATCGGGAACTTTTAAGCAGGGTTAAGAACACACTAAAGAGAATAGAAAGAAATAGAGGTGCAAGCCCTTTAACAGGCCTGCCGGGTAATCTTGAAATTCAAGCGGAAATAAATTCACAAATCGAAAAAAAAGTACCATTTGCAATCATATATGCGGATTTAGACAATTTTAAAGCTTATAATGATGTATATGGATTTGCAAAAGGAGATATTGCTATAAAAATGACGGCAGATATTTTAACTGATGTAATTCGTGATTATGGAAATGCGGATGACTTTATTGGACATATTGGAGGTGATGATTTCGTATTCGTAACAAAGCCCGAAAATGCAGAGGTAATCTGTAATGGAATTATTCTTATATTTGACATACGAATTAGAGAACTTTATAACAAAGAAGACATTGAAGTAGGATATATCTTGAATTCGAATCGTTTGGGAGCAAGTATAGAATATCCAATAATGTCAATATCTCTTGCAATCATTACAAATGAACACCATATATTTCAAAATCATCTTCAAGTAGCTGAAATTGCAGCAGAATTAAAGAAAAAAGCTAAGTTGCTGCCGGGGAGCAGCTTTGTTAAGGAC
>JBASOB010000472.1:0-5510 GCA_049657865.1 Mobilitalea sp. | reverse complement strand
GTTCATAAGCTTCTTCTGCTGAAGTTTTGCTGTCACAGATATTTCTTGAAATCTGGTTGACTTCGTTAATTCGGCTTAAGTTGTTGGAACGGTTGCTGATTCTCTTTACTCCCGTAATTGGTTCAATGGATGGATCCGATAAGGTTGCAACAATTCCTGTTGTAGTTGCATACACCTCAACAGCCTGACAATTTGAGGTCTTTAAAATTCGTACCATCGTGTCTTCCACCCGGTACGTCTCGGCACCGCTCTGTGCCATAATTTCACCGGCCAGCATAGCTGTTCGGAATAAGGACTTATAATTCATCATTTTTCTCCCAGATTATTTCTTTGGCTCCGTTTATTTCTATATTTTAACACAAAAAAGGAAGAGCTGACACAAGTTTTTTAAAAACTTAGGTACGCCCCCTCCTTGAGATAACAATGATTTTATTTTTATTGTTATCTCAAGGAGTTCAGACCAATGCGTCAGCTCTTCCCTTTTATTATTATTTGTATTATTTATATTGTTATCATATAATTTATCGTTTTACAGTCCATAATCTAACTTTCTATGATTACAAAATCTATTTACGATTAATACTTGAAGTTCTGTATTAACTGCCTTATGAAACTTTTATTCTTTATAAAGGTTTCTTATTCTAATTCGAAAGCCCCGGTATACAATTGATAATATTTACCCATCTCACTGATCAATCGATCATGGCTGCCTTTTTCGATAATCCTTCCATAATCAAGAACCATGATGGCATCAGAATTCTGTACTGTGGATAAACGATGCGCAATGACAAATACAGTTCTTCCTTTCATCAGACTATCCATACCCTTCTGTACCAGTGCTTCTGTACGTGTATCGATACTGGAGGTTGCTTCGTCAAGTATCATGACCGGTGGATTTGCAACTGCTGCCCTCGCGATTGAAAGAAGCTGTCTCTGTCCCTGTGAAAGGCTAGCTCCATCACCCGTAAGATAAGTTTGATAACCTTCTGGAAGTCTCTTTATAAAATCATCTGCATTGGCAAGTTTTGCTGCTTCATAGACTTCTTCCTCGGTAGCGTCCAATTTACCATAACGGATATTATCCATCACTGTTCCGCTGAATAAATTGGTTTCTTGTAATACGATTCCCAGCGAACGACGCAAATCATCCTTTTTAATTTTGTTGATATTAATGTCATCATATCGAATCTTACCATCTGCTATGTCATAGAATCGGTTAATCAGATTCGTTATCGTTGTTTTACCGGCACCTGTTGCTCCGACAAATGCTATCTTATGACCTGGTTCTGCATAAAGGGTAATGTCATGCAGAATTTGTTTTCCCTCTTCATATTCAAAATCGACATCAAAGAAACGTACATCACCATTTACCTTTGTATAAGTAATGCTTCCGTCCTGATGAGGGTATTTCCATGCCCAAATCCCTGTATGTTCCGGTGTTTCCGTCAAGATATCTTTCTCTTCTTTTGCATTCACCAAGGTAACATAACCGTCATCTGCTTCTGGTATTTCATCCATCAGATGAAAGATTCTTTCTGCACCTGCCAGAGCCATAACTACCGAATTAAGTTGATTTGAGACCTGGCTGATCGGCATGCTGAAGCTTCTGCTCAGCTGCAGGAAGGAAGCAATCGCACCTAAGGTCAGACTTCCGATTCCTCCAATTGCGAGTGCTCCACCAACAATTGCAATTAATACATATTGAACATTGCCCAGATTCGCCATAATTGGCATCAATATATTCGCATAACGATTTGCTTCGGTTGCATTCTCACATAATTCCTTGTTTAACTCCCCGAACTGTTGCTTCGTTTTGTCTTCATGACAGAACACTTTTACTACCTTCTGTCCATGAATCATTTCTTCAATATAACCATTTACTTTACCAAGTGAAATCTGTTGTTTCATGAAATAGGAGCCACATTTTCCACCGATTTCCTTTGCTACCTTAAGCATAACTGCAACCATTACGAGTACTAAAGCAGTCAGATGAAGGCTTGTACTAAGCATTGCAAAAAACACTGCAACAATTGTGATCACAGAAGAAAACATCTGTGGAATGCTCTGCGTAAGCATTTGCCTCAGCGTATCCGTATCATTGGTATAATGGCTCATGATATCGCCATGGGAATGAGTATCAAAATATTTGATGGGGAGCGTCTGCATATGTCCAAACATCTCATCCCTGATTTTTTTTAGAACTCCCTGTGCAACATCCACCATTAAGCGGCTATATAATAAGGTTGCAATCACGCCGACAGCATAGATACCCGCCATAATTACAACTGCCTTAAGTAATCCAGAAAAATCAGGGTTTGAATCTAATAAAAGAGGTGTGATATAATCATCAATTAAAGTCTTTAAAAACATGGAGCCTATTACACCAACGATGGAACTTGCTAAAATACATATAAGTACAATGATAAAACGTATTTTATATCCTTTTGTTACATAAGACATTAATCTTTTAATTGTATTTTTATTCTGCATCATCTGTCGTACCTCCTTTTACCTGAGAACTGTAAACTTCCTGGTAAATCGAATTACTTGCCAGTAATTCTTGATGTGTTCCGATAGCATTCATGCTGCCGCCTTCCATAACAATAATGATATCCGCATCTTCAATCGAAGAGATTCGCTGTGCAATAATGAATTTCGTCGTATTCGGGATTTCTTCTCTCAGCGCCTTTCGAATCTGCGCATCTGTCTTCGTATCAACCGCACTGGTAGAGTCATCCAGAATTAATATTTTCGGTTTTTTCAGGAGTGCTCTGGCAATACATAATCTCTGCTTCTGCCCGCCAGATACATTCGTGCCTCCCTGTTCAATATAGGTATCGTATCCATCCTTAAATTCATTAATAAAACTATCTGCCTGAGCTAATTTACACATAAGAATCAACTCTTCATCCGTAGCTTCTTCATTGCCCCAACGAAGATTCTCTTTAATCGTACCAGAAAACAATACATTTTTCTGTAATACCATTGCAACTTGTTCACGCAATGTCTTGATATCATATTCTCTGACATCGATTCCGCCAACCTTAACACTGCCCTCAGTTACGTCGTATAATCTTGGAATCAATTGAACAAGACTGGTCTTAGAACTACCGGTACTTCCAATAATTCCTACTGTTTGACCAGATTTAATATTAATATTGACATTACTCAGACAATACTTATTCTTATCCTTCGCATAACTAAAACTTACATTCTTAAAAGATATATCACCATTTTTCACTTCATATACTGGATTTGCATTATTTTGAAGATCACTCTTTTCAACCAAAACTTCTACAATTCTCTCCGCAGAAGTTCTTGAAATAGTCAGCATAACAAGAACCATGGATAACATCATCAAACTCATCAGTATCTGCATTGCATATGCAATTAAACTCATTAACTGTCCTGTAGTCATCGTATCGGAAACTATCATCTTAGCTCCAAACCAAGAAATAAGGAGCATACTGATATAGATTGCAAATTGCATCAGTGGACTGTTAAATGCAACTGTTTTTTCTGCTTTTACAAAATCTTTATAGATGATATTGGAAACGTTATCAAATTTTTCATTTTCATAATCTTGTCGTACAAAAGACTTCACTACTCGGATTCCTCTTAAGTTCTCCTGTACCACATTGTTCAATTTATCATAGGTTCTAAATACACGTTCGAATATAGGATGTGCGCCTTTAAAAATATAAAACAATCCAATACTCAGAAAAGGAATAATTGCCAGAAAGATAAGTGACAATTTAGGATTCACGCCAAAAGCCATGATGAGTGAGAATACAAGCATGATTGGACATCGTACCGCAACACGGATGATCATCTGAAAGGAGTTCTGAACATTGGTAACGTCCGTCGTGAGCCTGGTCACAATACTTGCAGTTGAAAATTTATCAATATTAGAAAACGAAAAATCCTGTACTGTATCATACATATCTATTCTTAAGTTACTAGCAAATCCAGCGGATGCTTTTGCTGCATAACTGCCTGCTAAAGCTCCAAACAACAGAGACATCAGCGTAGATGCTATTAAAATTGCTCCAATTGTATATATTACATTCATGTTGCCCACTTCGATACCATTGTCAATCAATGCAGCCATTAAAAGCGGTATTGCAACCTCCATTATTACTTCCAGTGTCACATAAACAGGTGAAAGAATGGTATTTTTTTTATACTGTCGTACACATTTTGCAAGTCGTTTAATCATTGTAATCCTCCTAGATTATTTCTGTTATTATTCAATATTTTTTTTCATTTTGCTTATCGTTGCAAAGAAGTTTTGAATTTCCTCTTCCGTTAATCCTTTCGCCAGTTCCATTTCCGTATTCATTATTTCGTTTCTGATTTTTTCATGAAGCGAAATAGCTTTGGGTGTAAGAATAATCTTTTTCAGTCTTGCATCATAACTAACAGCCTCGCGAATAATCAATTCATTTTTTTCCATCAGCTGTAATATTCCGGTTGCTGTTGATCGGCGAATGGAAAATTCTGTTTCAATATCTCGTTGAAACAGATCTCCTTGCTCATGATGAAAGAAAAGAAATCCTATCACCATTCCATGCAAACCGGTTATATTATCATACTCATTGAATACTGAAGACTGATCAATCCTTCTTTTAAAGAGATTCGATAGCTTTTTTACTTCATTCCCTACTAGTTTTTTCTGTTCCATGTTTCACCTTCTATTTTGTTAGGATGCTAACATTATACCGAAATGTGATTTATTTGTCAATATTTAAATAGGAGCTATTGTTATTCTTCACTAATGATTTGTTCAAAATTTGTCAGATTTGCCTTAATTATATGTTTTACTAGAAATAAGCATGATATGGTGTTATAATTGTGGGGCTGTATATATGACTATTAATAATAAAAAAGTGCGATAAAATAGCACTTTCATACTGAGACGTGCTTTCGCAAACAGATGCACCTACTCATACTATGAACTCGGAGGCCTAATATGACAAATGATATCATTCATAAAAAATGGAGAAGTCTTCTGATTTCAAAGTGTCTGAAAGTTGCCTGCATAATTTCGTTAACAGAAACGGTATTATTCTTTTTTGCTGATTCCGCTGGGCTTCTATTCCTCCCGGTTCCACTCTTTTTATTACGATTTTTCTTTATCCCAAGTATAATAAATTTTATTACGATATGGATTGGGCATAATTTAGTTCATTCTTCTAAATTATCCTCCAACGCTAAAAATTATGTTGCATGTTTTGTATTTCTATTTATATGTATTAATATTGAATTAACACATTATGTATTCGCACCTGTCTTAGTTGTACCCTGTGTGGCTATTTTTATGTCCATCATATTCCGAAACTTCAGTTTAACCAGAACGGTTACTTTGTTAAGTTTCATTTCTCTAATGATTGCTTACTTTATTGCACGTCTGGAGTTACGTGCCGGTGATCCACAGTTGTTTCTTGATACTGCTGTTGCCGCAGTAATAACGCTTTGTTCCTATTTACTTTCTTCCTTACTGATCCAGA
>JBASOB010000471.1:0-2791 GCA_049657865.1 Mobilitalea sp. | reverse complement strand
GAAACTGTCTTCACCCATTCAAATCCTGCACCAGCCTGTATAGCTGTTTTCTCAGAGGATAGAGTTACATTTGCAGAAAACTTTTGATTAACTGTGCATGCTACTTGAACACTAATAGAACCGCCATTCGGGGGACCTACCACATCAGCACTTACCTTTATACGGGTTCCACTGGTTCGATATACATAGCTAGTAGGAGTAAATTTATACCATTCATAGTATGCGCGGTTTGGAACAACTAAACTATTGTTTATTTGATTGAGAGTATTAATGCTTAATAGGTTATTAGAAGAACTTAGGGAACCATCCAAATTATTAACTTTTACTTCTTCTTCTGTGAGATACTGCAGAGAACCATCAATATTTTTTTTGAATGCAATAATATGTGCGTTTAATTCTTCATCATAATAGGAATACTCGTTAGAAATACTAATGGGTTCCGATAGCGAAGCTGCTTCAACAATAGATATATTAGAAAAAACAAAGATGAGAGTTAGGGCGATTGAAACTATTCTAAGAAAATTTTTCATACAAAACGCTCCTATTTAATTTGTTAAGATTATTTAACTTTTTAAGATGATCATCTTTTATGACAAGGTTAGCATATTATAAAAACGATATCAACGAGTAAAAAGTATTTTCGCTAATCATTTTTGACTTAAACTGTCAAGTTTTATCTAAAAAATAATAGCAATCTAGGCCAGCGTCATACAATTTATTCTTGTATATCAACAGATATTCCTGATTTGAAATCAATCTTGATGTGCTGCTCAAAGACCGTGATTCTCTCCACCAGGATCCGCACATATTTTTCTTCATACTCCTTCAAATTACTTGATGAAGTATCAAGGAATCGAATCATCTCACTCATCCGAGTTTTCAATTCTTCTCTTGCTGCACTCTCCTGAAAAAACCTCTCTTTCTCCTCCCGCAGTCTAAGAATTTTATTCCCAACATCATCGAGAGAATCCTGGCTGTTTACTTGGCTCAAAAGTTTCCCCTGGAGCCGTCTGATTTCGCCATCAATCTCTTCCGCTCGATTACCTGTATCTTCCTCCAGAGCGCTTTGGATGTTTTCCCTTAATATGGCCAGAACTTCATCCTTTTCATTGAAGGTTTCGTTTATGGCCAACAATACGGCCTCCTGCAGGGTTTCTTCTGCCAAGGTTCTACCAGTGCAGCCAATGGGGCCTTCCTGAACCCTGCAGGCGCAGCGCCACACGGCTGATTTTTTTCCTCGGTTGTTCCATTTGATTCGCCGGTAGATATCATCGCATCTTCCGCAAAACACAATCCCTGATAGGGCATATTTCCCACTGTAGATTCGCTTGCGACTGGTTCCAGTCAGATTGGCTCTTCTTGAAATCTCCTCCTACACTTTCAGAAAAAGATCTCGTTCGATGATCCCCTCGTGACTATTCTCCACATAATACTTTGGCACCTGCCCTTGGTTGGTTCCGCGCTTTTTCTCCAGGATATCCACCGTATAAGTCTTTTGAAGGATGGCATCGCCGATGTATTTCTCATTGGTGAGGATTTGTTTGATGTTACTCTCATGTCTTGCAACCGGAACAGGTTACCTTTGAGCAGTGACGGTCTTTGCAATACCCGCTAAGCTTACAGTTAAACCGGTAGCTGCAAGGATTATATGGCCGGTTAAAGCCCCCTTTTTTCACAACTAGTCTGCGCGTCTTGACCTCATTTGAAATCGTTGTAGGGGACTTGCCTAAATCTCTAGCGATTTTACGAAAAGAGCAGGCGGCATCGAGTTTAATTTTTATCTGAGTTCTATCTTCCAAAGACAGATGCTTATTCTTAGTCATGGTGACCTCCTAAAACAGAAAGGACACCACACAACTAGAACTGACTCCTTGTTTAATATACATTATTTAAAAGAAACTTGCCTAACTAAACTGGAATAGGCCCCTTGCCAAAGTAAATTAGACGGCCCCCGCCTAATAGTGTCCAGGTTACTTTGGCATTCAGCTTGAATCATTGTTTTATAGACGATTTTTCTAAAATACTTGCTATACTTACCCATCAAAGTTATAATTTACACAGTTAATATTTAAGAAAGAGGTTTTTAGTTTATGAAAAAGTTAGTTGTCGCCGGTGGCGGAGTTTTAGGTACCCAAATTGGCTTTCAGGCAGCTTTTAAAGGCTTGGAAGTAGTATTCTGGTTACGCCATGATGATTCAATAGGCAGAACAAAACCGAAAGTTGATAATTTATATAAAATTTATTTAGGCGAATTAGAAGCCCTGAAACCTCTCTTAGGTAAAAAAGATGCTTCTTATCCACGTGGACTGATTGATGATTTTGCCGGCTTAGATGAAGCAAAAATAGAACAGCTGAAAGAGAATGTAAAGCGTGCTTATGAGAGTGTCACTTATACCACAAATTTAGCGGAAGCAGTTGAAAACGCAGATTTTGTGATTGAATCCGTTGCCGAAATTCCCGATGTAAAAATTGATTTTTATTCAAAAATGGCGGATTTATTACCTGAAAAGACGATTATCGCAACCAATTCTTCTACCTTATTGCCCAGCTCTTTCGCCCAATATACCGGCAGACCGGAAAAATATTTATCCATGCATTTTGCCAATCATATCTGGCGCAATAATCTTGCTGAAGTGATGGGACATTCAGAAACCGGCAAGGAAGCTTTTGAAGCCATTGTCAACCTGTCTCATGAAATTGGAATGATTCCTCTGAGAGTCAATAAAGAACAGCCCGGTTATCTCTTAAATTCACTTTTAGTACCTCTGTTAAGTTCAGCTCAGGCATTACT
>JBASOB010000470.1:0-9148 GCA_049657865.1 Mobilitalea sp. | reverse complement strand
ATATTATGTTGTTAAGTCCGAATGCAGAAGATATCGCTAGGTTAGTTATTGAAGAGAATGTAAAAGTAGTTACTACCGGGGCAGGTAATCCGGAGAAGTATATCAAACAATGGAAAGAAGCAGGAATTATTGTAATCCCGGTAGTTGCTTCAGTAGCTATGGCAAAACGTATGGAGCGAAGCGGAGCAGATGCCGTAATAGCAGAAGGCTGTGAAGCAGGCGGTCATATCGGAGAGAATACGACGATGGCTTTAGTACCGCAGATTGCGGATGCAGTTCATATTCCGGTCATTGCTGCAGGAGGAATTGCTGATGGCAGAGGTTTTGCCGCCGTAATGATGTTAGGAGCAAAAGGTGTTCAGATGGGTACCCGTTTTCTTGTTGCTGAGGAATGCGTCATACATGAGAATTATAAGGACAGAGTAATCAGTGCAAAGGATATTGATTCGGCGGTTACTGGTCGATCAACAGGGCATCCTATCCGTGTTATCAGAAATCAGATGTCGAGAACATATTTAGAACTTGAGAAAAAGGGATGTAGTTTTGAAGAACTTGAAATCCTTTCTCTAGGTTCTCTGCGAAAGGCAGTCAAAGAAGGCGATATAATAAATGGATCTTTAATGGCAGGACAAATTGCAGGACTTGTAACAAAGAAGCAGCCGGCGAAAGAAATTATTGAGGAAATCATGAATCAGGCTGACACGCTTCTGAAGGTGAAATAATAGGATTACGACATGAATTAGGAGAAAGTGATGAATAGAATAGCTTATGTATTTCCCGGACAGGGAGCCCAGTATGTTGGAATGGGAAAAGACTTTTACGACAATTTTGCCGAGTGCAGGGAACTTTTTGATTCGGCTTCTGAGTTGCTTAAGATCGATATGAGAAAGCTGTGTTTTGAAGAGAACGATAATCTTAATATGACTGAATATACGCAAGCCGCCATGGTTCTTGTCTGTGCGGCTATTTTATTACCCATAAACAGGCAAAAACCAGCATTTGAGGTGTGTGCAGGCTTAAGTCTCGGAGAATATACCGCTCTTATTGCAAGTGGAGTAATCAGCTTTGAGGATGCAATCAGAGTCGTAAGACAAAGAGGAATCCTAATGCAGAACACGGTACCAAAAGGTGTTGGAGGTATGGCAGCAATTCTTGGACTAGAGGGTGATGTCATCCGTGAAATCTGTGAAAATATAGCAGGAAGCGTATCAATAGCGAATTATAACTGCCCTGGGCAGATTGTAATAACCGGTGAGATTGTGGCTTTAAACCAAGCAAAAATGAGTTGCCTTGAAGCAGGAGCAAAGAGAGCCTTGGATTTGAACGTAAGCGGACCATTTCATTCGGAATTGCTGAAACCAGCAGGAGAAAAGCTGAAAGAGATATTATCAGAGATTAAGTGTAAAAAACCAATCATTCCTTATGTATCGAACGTTACTGCCGAATATGTTGAATCAGAGGACCTTGTCAAGGAACTACTTGTGAAACAGATTTATTCACCGGTTAGGTGGAGTCAGAGCGTAGAATCAATGATTAATCAAGGAATTACTACCTTTATTGAGATAGGTCCAGGTAAAACATTATCAGGATTTATAAAGAAAATCAATCCGAGCATCCAAGTCATTAATATTGATAAAGTTCAGGATCTGGACAAGATAGCAGAAGTATTTGTCTAAATAAAAGACAAATATAATATTTTTAGATAAAGTACCAGAAAGCGATAAAACACTAAAAATATTCTAGTGGAATTTATTTATTAGTTATGATAATTGCGCATATGTTTTTATGAGACTTAATGATACCTGAAAGAATGGAGATAAATATGTTAGAAAATAAGATAGTACTCGTTACAGGTGCAGCAAGAGGAATCGGTCGAGAAATTACGACAACGCTTAGTCAGTATGGTGCAACAGTAATTATAAATTATTCCGGTTCCGAGGCAGCTGCGCAGGACCTGGCAGATTCCCTTCAGAAGGAAGGAAAGAAAGCCTATCTATACCGGTGCGATGTATCAGATTTCGAAGCAGTCAAAGTAATGATGGAAACAATCGTGAAAGAGCATCAAAGAATTGATATTCTTGTAAATAATGCCGGAATCACAAGAGATAATCTGGTGCTAAGAATGAAAGAGGATGAATTCGATGATGTAATTCGCATTAACTTAAAAGGAACCTTTAACTGTATGAGACATGTATCGAGAGCCATGTTAAAGCAAAGAGGCGGAAAGATCATTAACATTTCCTCTGTTGTTGGTATTAAGGGTAATCCTGGGCAGATTAATTACAGCGCTTCCAAAGCCGGAGTAATTGCAATGACTAAAACAATGGCCAGAGAACTTGGAGCAAAGGGAATCACTGTAAATGCAGTTGCTCCCGGATATATTGATACTGATATGACGAAGGAACTTCCGGAGGAAGTGAAAAAACAGGTGTTGGATCAGATTCCACTTAGAGCATTTGGAAGTCCGACTGATGTTGCCCAAATGGTAGCATTTCTAGCTTCTGATAAAGCAGACTATATTACCGGTCAGGTAATTCAAATTGATGGAGGATTAGGAATATGAAAAGAGTTGTTGTTACAGGAATGGGCGTCATAACTCCGATAGGAAACGATGTAGATAACTTTTGGAACAATATTAGGAGTAAAACGGTAGGTATTGATTTGCTTGACAGATTTGATAATTCAGAATACAAAGTTAAATTGGCTGCTCAGGTAAAGGATTTTAATCCGAATGAATATATGGATCCGAAAGCTGCAAGAAGAATGGAATTATTCAGTCAGTTTGCAGTAGCCGCAGCAAAAGAAGCAATTGAATCTTCAGGACTTGATCTTGACACAGAAGACCGTACAAGAATCGGTGTATCTGTAGGTTCCGGAATCGGCAGCCTTCAAGCAATTGAAAGAGACTATAAGAAATTGCTAGAAAAAGGTCCATCAAAAACATCTCCATTACTCGTGCCGATGATGATTTCTAATATGGCGGCAGGAAATGTTGCGATTGCCTATGGATTACAGGGAAAATGTACCAACATTGTGACCGCATGTGCTACCGGAACACATTCTATTGGAGAAGCAAGTCGTTATATTCAGTGCAATGAAGTAGATGTCATGGTCTGCGGTGGATGTGAAGCTGCAATTACACCGATCGGAGTTGCTGGTTTTGGTGCATTCACTGCACTCACGACTTCTACTGACACATTGAGAGCTTCTATACCGTTTGATACAGAGAGACGCGGTTTTGTTATGGGAGAAGGCGCCGGTGTCGTGGTCTTAGAATCACTGGAACATGCACTTGGTCGTGGTGCCAATATTTTAGCTGAAATCGTAGGTTATGGCGCTACCTGTGATGCCTTCCATATTACTTCACCAAGCGAAGACGGAGAAGGTGCGGCAAGAGCAATGACCTTTGCAATCAAGGAAGCAGGAATTACACCGGAAGATGTAGATTATATCAATGCGCATGGAACTAGTACTCATCATAATGATCTGTATGAAACAAGGGCAATCAAGAAAACATTCGGAGAAGCTGCATATCAATTAAATGTCAATTCAACAAAATCGATGACAGGCCATATGCTAGGTGCAGCAGGTGCAGTAGAATTTATTGTTTGCGTGAAGTCTGTAATGGAAAATTATATTCATGCCACAGCCGGATATGAGGTAGTGGACGAGGAACTGGATTTAAACTATACCAAGGAAGCTGTTACAGATAGGCAAGTAACTTATGCCATGAGCAATTCACTTGGATTTGGTGGGCATAATGGAAGTCTTCTTATTAAAAAATACATTAATTAGAAAACAAACAATAAGTTAAGCATGCGACCCTTGTATTCTAACGGTTGCTTCTAGAATGGAGATATCAATGGAATTAACTGAAATGATAAAACTGATCAATACAGTATCAGAATCTAATTTGGAATCTTTTACAATTGAGCAGGGAGATTTGAAAGTAAGTTTGAAGAATGGAAAAGTATATACCATACTTTCAGAAGAAGAACAAGACACGGTGAATGTTCACACAAGTGGACAGAGAAAGCAGATTCAGCCGGAGGATAACAGCCAGTATATCAAATCACCACTTGTCGGAGTTTTTTATATTACGAAAGCAGAAGGTGCAGAACCCTTTGTTTCCATAGGAGACGAAGTTAAGAAAGGTCAGCCAGTCGGAATTATTGAAGCTATGAAACTGATGAATGAAGTATTTTCACCTTTTGATGGGATTGTCGAAGAAATATTATTAGAGAATGAGCAGACGGTAGAATACGGACAGCCACTAATAAGAATTAAAAGCAAATAGCATTGAGATGCTGCAGATCAGTAATATGTTTATAAAACAATCATACAGATATAGGATGAAATACTAAGAAAAGAGAAAACAACATGTTAAATATAAATCAAATTAAAGAAATAATACCACATCGCACGCCCTTTTTGCTAATTGACAGAATCGATGAACTGGAAGTTGGAAAATATGCAAAAGGACGCAAATGCGTGACCTACAATGAACCTTTCTTTGCGGGACATTTCCCTGCAGAACCAGTTATGCCAGGTGTATTAATTATCGAAGCACTTGCACAAGTGGGAGCGGTTTTAATTCTTTCAGAAGAAAACAATAAAGGCAAGACCGCTTTCTTTGCTGGCATCAACAACGCTAAATTCAGAGATAAGGTAGTGCCAGGAGACTGTCTTGAATTAGAAGTAATTATGACGAAGAACAAGGGTCCTTTCGGCATGGCAACAGCAACCGCTTATAAAGATGGTAAGGTATGCGTTCAGGCTGAATTAACATTTGCAGTACAATAGTAGCGTGAAAAAAGATTTTTCACATGGCGATTTTGACAGAATGGAGGATACTATGTTTAATAAAATATTGATTGCGAATCGTGGAGAGATCGCAGTTCGAATCATTAGAACCTGTAGAGAAATGGGGATTAGAACCGTTGCTGTATGTTCTGAAGTGGACAAAGAAGCACTTCACTCTCAGCTTGCAGATGAAACCATATGTATAGGACCTAATAAGGCAAAAGATAGTTATCTGAATATGGAAAGTATATTAAGCGCTGCAATTGCAACAAATGCACAGGCAATCCATCCGGGATTTGGTTTTCTGTCTGAGAATAGCAAATTCGTTAAAATGTGCAATAACTGTGGCATTACTTTTATTGGACCAAATGCAGAAAGCATTGAAAATATGGGCAACAAGTCTGAGGCTAGAAAGATGATGATTGCTGCTGGTGTGCCGGTAGTTCCAGGTACTGTAGAACCGGTTGAAAACGGAGCTGCTGCAGAACAATTCGCAAATGAAATCGGATATCCGGTTATTATTAAGGCGGTTCACGGCGGCGGTGGAAAAGGAATGAGGATTGTACATAATCCTCAGGATTTTCAGTCTATGTTTGAAACTGCAAGGAAAGAAGCGATGAATGGATTTGGCAACGATGAGATGTATGTAGAAAAATATGTCGCACATGCCAGACATGTAGAATTTCAGATACTTGCTGATAAGTTCGGTAATGTGATTCATTTAGGGGAGAGAGACTGTTCACTTCAAAGAAGACATCAGAAAATGATTGAAGAGACTCCTTGCACAGCGATTGATGCAAAGCTTAGGGAAGAGATGGGCAAAGCTGCTGTCATGGCTGCTAAGTCAACCGGATATCATAGTGCCGGTACCATCGAATTTATTTTGGACCCGAAAGGCAATTACTATTTTATTGAGATGAATACACGAATCCAGGTCGAACATCCGGTAACGGAAATGGTGACAGGGATAGATATCGTGAAGGAAATGATTAAAATTGCATCAGGAGAGAAACTCTCCTATCAACAGAAAGATATCGTTGTCCGCGGACATTCAATCGAATGCAGAATTAACGCGGAAGATCCGGATTTTGCTTTTCGCCCATGTCCGGGAACCGTAACAGAGATGCATTTTCCAGGAGGCAATGGAATTCGAATTGATTCTGCATTATACAGAGGATATGAGATTCCTTCTAATTATGATTCCATGATAGCCAAACTGATTGTTCATGGTAAAAACAGGGAAGAAGCCGTATATAAGATGCGAAGTGCTCTTGGTGAGATGGTAATCCAGGGAATTAAAACAAATATTGATTTTCAATATACGCTTATGAATGAAGACGATTTTATGCAAGGTCGATTTGAAGTCATTAATCAACTTCTGACAGAAAGATGTGAATAACTATGCTGAGAGAAATGTTTAAAAAAATGCCTCATGCTTCCTTAGATATCAAAAAAGCAAAGAAAAATGAAAAAGTAAAAAATACAATTCAAACCTTACAGGTTCCGGACGGACTTTTTGAAAAATGTCCTAAATGTGGAGAAATTATATATGCAGAGGATATTATCAATAATTATTACATCTGTCCTCATTGCGAACATTATTTCCGCATCCATGCAAAAACCCGTCTTGATATGATCCTCGACAAAGATAGCTTTGTGGAATGGGATGCAGAGATCGAGACAAAAGATCCTCTTGCTTTTCCTGGATATCGAAAAAAGCTGGATAATTATAAAGCAGCTACCCATATGGAGGAAGCAGTCATAACAGGAACAGGAACTATTGGCAGTCTTCCGATTGCAATCGGAGTCATGGAATCCAAATTCATTATGGGAAGTATGGGAAGCGTGGTTGGAGAGAAAATCACACGACTAGTGGAAAAAGCGACAGAGAACAGACTCCCGGTAATCTTGTTCTGCTGTTCCGGAGGAGCAAGAATGCAGGAGGGAATTGTATCCCTGATGCAGATGGCAAAAACCAGCCAGGCACTCAAAAGACATAGTGAGGCAGGACTTCTATATATTCCGATACTTACAGATCCGACAACAGGTGGAGTAACTGCAAGTTTTGCAATGCTTGGTGATGTTATATTAGCGGAACCGGGCGCACTGATTGGATTTGCAGGCCCAAGGGTAATTGAGCAGACCATTAGACAGAAACTGCCAAAGGATTTTCAAACTGCTGAATTCTTACTGGAGCATGGATTTGTGGACCGTATTGTAAAACGTACTCAGATAAAGAAAACATTACAATTTATCATAAGGAGCTCAACATGGAAAATAAGTTAAAAGCATGGGACCGGGTACAGACTGCCAGAGATCAGGCTAGGCCATATACACTTGACTATATCAGTGCGATTTTTGATGAATTCATGGAACTTCATGGAGATAGATACTTTAAAGATGATGGAGCGGTCGTTGGAGGAATAGCCTCCATAAATAATATGTATGTAACCGTAATCGGACAGCAAAAGGGAAGAAATATTAAACAAAATGTCAAGCGTAACTTTGGAATGGCTTCTCCAGATGGTTACCGTAAATCTCTTAGATTAATGAAGCAGGCGGAAAAATTTGGAAGACCAATTATCTGTTTTATAGATACCCCAGGTGCTTTTTGCGGGATTGAAGCAGAAGAACGAGGACAGGGAGAAGCAATTGCTCGCAATCTTTTTGAGATGTCAGATCTGAAAGTACCGATCCTCTCCATTATTATCGGGGAAGGCGGCAGTGGAGGAGCATTGGCTTTTGGTATGGGGAATGAAGTATGGATGCTTGAGAATACAATCTATTCCATCCTTTCACCAGAGGGATTTGCGTCTATTCTTTGGAAAGATAGTTCAAGAGCGAAAGAAGCAGCTGATATTATGAAGATTACTGCAGAGGATCTGTTAGAAGCACAGGTGATTAATAAAATAATCAAAGAGGAAAAGCCTGCGCATTTCGAAGAATTTAGTGAAGTGTCGAATCAGTTGAAAGAGAAAATAATGGAATTCTTAGATAAATACAAAAATGTTTCATCAGAAGAAATCATAGAAGAAAGATACCGTAAATTTAGAAAATTATGATGATTTATGGAGTCAGATAGGAGTAAGATATGCTGAAACCTTTGATTATTGGCGATTTGGTTGCCAAGGTACCTATTATTCAAGGAGGAATGGGAGTTGGAATATCCCTGAGTTCACTTGCCGGAGCTGTTGCGAGAGCGGGAGGAATCGGAGTAATCTCAACTGCCCAAATTGGATTCTTGGAAGAAGACTTTAGGACTAATCCATTAGAAGCCAATATGAGAGCCATTCGTAATCATATCCTTAAGGCAAGAGAACTTGCACCCAAGGGTATTCTTGGAGTCAATATTATGGTGGCTACCAGAAATTATGCAAGGTATGTGAAAGAAGCAGTCGATGCGGGTATAGATATTATAATTTCCGGTGCAGGTCTTCCCCTGGAACTTCCTAAATTAGTAAAAGGAAGCAAAACGAAAATCATCCCTATCATATCTTCCCTTAGAGCTACTAAATTGATTTTAAGAATGTGGTTTGAGAAAGATCATGTATTACCAGATGCAGTAATTATTGAGGGACCATTAGCAGGAGGGCATCTGGGATTTAAACCAGAGGAACTCGAACACATTGATTCACAGGAATATGATAATGAAATTAAGAGTATTATTACTTATATCAATGAATTCGCACTCGCTCATGGAAGTGAAATTCCTGTAATTACCGCAGGAGGTATTGACTGCAAAGAAACCTTCCTTCATCAATTTGAAATGGGTGCAAGCGGAGCACAGATTGCTACTAAATTTGTAACAACACAGGAATGTGATGCACATGCTGACTTTAAGAAAGCATATCTAGATGCCAAGGAAGAAGATATTGTGATTGTTAAGAGCCCCGTAGGTATGCCCGGGAGAGCAATCAGGAATAGTTTCGTTAAAAGAGTACAAGCAGAGAGAATTCCTCCAGTCAAATGCAGCGCCTGTATCATTTCGTGCAAACCCGACAATACCCAGTATTGTATTACCGATGCATTAATCAATGCAGCGAAGGGTGACATGGACAATGCACTTATCTTCTGTGGTGCCAAGACCTATCTGGAAAATAGAATAAGAAGCGTGCAAGAGGTAATTGAAGAATTCATTCGATAGATGATTTAATATACTTTGAGTATAAACTTATAGTTGAGCACTAGACTATAGATGGATTCCATATGCTCAATTGGCAATAACAATTAATAATAATCATTTGTATTTAGAGAAAAACAGGAATGTTCTTTATCTACGGCAGCTATAAGATAAGGTGAGTTGAAATCCGAGGGAATACCTCTTTTGGAACTGTCCATCTGATAG
>JBASOB010000469.1:0-1968 GCA_049657865.1 Mobilitalea sp. | reverse complement strand
TTTCATATCTGGTAAGTTCTCGTATGGCTCCGCCGTCTCCAGCTCCAATTACCAATACTCTCTTAATATTCAGATTTGTCGCCATCGGAACATGAACTATCATATCATGGTAAATAAATTCATCCTTTTCCGTAACCATAAGGAAACCGTCTAAAGTCAGAATACGGCCGAATTCATAGGTATCTAAAACCGCAATCTGTTGGAAATCACTCTGCCTGCTGGCAAGCTGTTCCTTAACTTTCAGAGAAAATCTTACATTTTCGGTATGATTTTCGGTATACCACAGTTCCATATATCTACCTCCATTTTTCTAAGATAAATCATCTTAATTAATAGGAACAGTCGATTCATAATATAAGAATAATCATATTTATTTTTAATACAACTTATTTAAAAGCTCAATAATTATATGATGTTTCAGTTGTAATATATTACCTATAAGCTCAATAATTATATGATGTTTCAGTTATAATATATTATCTATAAGATCAATAATTAAATGATGTAGGAGCAACAGCTAATAATATCAATAATCCACGATATTAATATGTTCAACCTTCATATCTTTCGGTCCAGTAAGTGAACTGCCTTTTTCCTTCGCAAATATGATATATTCAATGATATCTTTTGTAATTCGCTCACCAGGTGCTAAAATCGCAATTCAGGGTGGATAACACATAACAAATTCTCCGGCAATGTGACCAATACTGTCTATTAAGGATAAAGACTTCTTATCATGATAGAAAGCCTTTTGAGGGGTCATTGCTACTTCTGGATCAATATATTCATGATTTAACATGCCAACTTTATCTTTACGATAGATTCTTTTAATTTCTGACAGGGAAGAGATCAGACGCTCAATCTCAAAGGCACGGTCACCTGCGGTAATGACTGCAAGAATATTACCGATATCACCAAACTCAATCTGAATCCCGTATTCATCACGAAGCAGATCATAAACCTCAACACCTGCTAACCCGATATTGCCGGTATTAATAGAAAGTTTCGTACGGTCAAAATCATAGATAGAATCTCCATTGATTAATTCGCTTGAAAAGGCATAATATCCTTCAATTTTATTCACTTCACTTCTTGCATATTCTGCAAGTGAAATTGTCTTAGCAATGATTGATTTTCCATTCAATTGCATGTTTTTTCTGGCTAAATCCAAAGAAGAAAGCAAAAGATAAGACCCGCTGGTCGTCTGAGTCAGATTAATAATCTGTCTGACGTATCCGGAGTCAATTTTATCATTACAAACCAGAAAAGAACTCTGGGTCAAGGATCCACCTGTTTTGTGCATGCTGATTGCAGCCATATCAGCACCTGCAGCCATTGCACTGATCGGTAACCCTTCACCAAAAGAAAAATGTGCTCCGTGTGCTTCATCCACAAGTACCAGCATATTATTTTCATGTGCTAATTTGACGATTTCTATTAAATTCGAGCAGATACCGTAATAGGTTGGATTATTAATCAGGATTGCCTTTGCCTCCGGATTCTCACTGATGGCAGTTTGAATATCTGCGACTGCCATACCAAGAGGAATTCCAAGTTCATGATTCACTCCAGGATTCACATAAATCGGTATCGCTCCGCATACAACAAGTGCATTGATGGAACTGCGATGAACATTTCTTGGCATAATAATCTTTTCGCCTGCTTTACAGCTGGCCATAATCATTGATTGAACTGCCGAAGTAGTTCCATTCACCATAAAGAACGCGGACTTGGCGCCAAAGGCTTCTGCTGCAAGCTCTTCTGCTGCTTTTATGACAGAAACCGGATGAATAAGATTATCAAGTGGTTTACTTGAATTAACATCAACCTTCAAACAGTCAATACCAAGAAAATCAGTTAATTCCGGTGTTCCTCTTCCACCCTTATGTCCCGGAACATCAAAGGGTACAATTCGATTCTTCTTATAAGCTGATAAAGCTTCAAATATGGGTGCATTCTGTTGTGTGT
>JBASOB010000468.1:0-15606 GCA_049657865.1 Mobilitalea sp. | reverse complement strand
AGTAACAACTATACAAAATCCTAATGCTAAAAATGCAAGTCCATTTCAGATTAATACTATTGATTACGATTCTTATAGAATAATTTATACAACTAGAGCAAATTAGTAAAATATGTAATATTTAATTAGTTCCCCAATAGAAAAAATAGATTAAAGGGTGTCGGATTATTCCGATGCCTTTTTGTCTACAACGGATTAATACTCCTATTATGTAATTCGCCTTTGAAGGTAAACGTCTCGTTAAGCTGGTAAGGTATTCAGCCTACTCAGGAGGTAATATATTAATAATCATAATACCAATTTCCGTGGAGCTGCCGGAAAAAGATTTTATTATTGTTATAGTTTTATATCTTATCTAATAAACGCTACAAAGTTTCATGTTTTTCATGATTATTTATGCGGAACAGCGAAAACCAAGCGTTTAAGCCGTTCCAGAGGGTTTTAGACAAACATAGAAATGGTGGTATCTGTTAAAATAAATTTAAATATAATGTAAATTCAGCATAAAATAAGAGGACAAATGCTAGGAAACCCTAGTAAATTCCCTCTTTTTCGGTTTGTCTTATGTAGTTTTGTTATTCTAATAGGATTTTGAATAGTTTTATATATTATGTATTAAGGTAAAAAAAAGGTAGTGCCGGTGCTGTCATAAGAAATTATACCTTATATTAAAGGTTATTATTTTCATTAAGGAAATCTTTAATGCTATCTTTTATTTTGCCTTCTGGTAATGATGGTAATAATTCTTTAAGTTTATTTACATTGTCTTGTATTTGTGAGTCTTGAGCTTTGTTGTAAAATGCCATTTCTTGTAGTGTTAAATAGTCACTTATATTTAATAAGATTGGTTCAACATCAATGTCACTATCATTAATCAATCCTAACGTAAAACCACATAAGCCGGATATAATTAATAAGTCCTTAATACTAAACGAATCTCTAGTGAGTTTATTTCTTAATGATTGCTGAGTGCATTCCAAGGCTTCTGATACAATTGCAATTGACACTTTATGAGTTTTGAGAAGTTCCCTAATTAATTCACCTATTGTTTTATTCTGATCCAATTTATAACCCTCTTTCTTTTTTATATTACGTTACAAGTATCATTATAATGCTATAACGAAAATAATGCAATAATAATATTAGATTCAATTACATAAAATATTTAATTTACACATTTTATGTAATTGAATTGATTATTTAATAATTACAAAAACATTATTGACATATAATCGAAACAGTGATATAATTTGATCAACAACAAAGGCAGGGCATAAATTAAAACCAATACATGGCTGTAATGGTGTAATGTTCAACAAGTCTTGTAACTTCTTAATGAGAGCAAGTTACTCCGTCTAACAAGCTTTTATCGTATTCTAATGGGGAAAACGAGATCGCATTACAGTCAAAGTATGATTAAAACTAAAGATTGTCTAGAGGCAGAAGGAGATTAAATATATGAAAAAAGAATTAGTTAATACACAGGTAGAAAAGGAAATAACAATTGAGGAAATGATCGAAAATATTAACATGGAAGCACATATTAATGGAACAACATTGCTGAAGATTACTGAGGATTTTAAGAAAAAGGGGACATCAGTTAGTTTGGTTAGAACAATCGAGATTGAAACGGAAGATATTAAAAATGACGAAATAATTATGTTTATGGACAGTGATCTGGTTATAGATACTAATAACTTAGTGGTAAATGGATTTTTAAGATCCAGTGTTATCAAGGTAACTAAGAGTCATTCGGATATAGAAGATCTTGATAGCTACAAGCTGTATTTTAAGGATGGTATAGTAAAAATACTCCCAATCATATGGTAGTTATCTGCTTTAATAGTAGATTCTATATAGAAAGAAGCAAAAAAAAACTTTCCAAAGTGTTAGAGCACTCGGAAAGCCTGCTACCCCATTAACTGAGGAATGTGTGATTATGTAATAACTTAATGTAATTATACGTTCTTACCATGTTTGTGTCAATAAAAATTGACATATTAAGAAGGAGGAACTAATTTGGATAAAATGAAGAACGAATTTATTAAGATTTACACTAAAGAAGAATTAAAACAGCAGGGAAAAAAATTTCTTGTTGAAAGAAATCTACTTCTTGAAGATCAATTAAAAAATAGAATTGACCGAGAAGAAAAGTTACAAGAAGTATTTGGGGAGACATTAGAAATGGTTAAATTAATGATGAATTCATTTGGAGTTTTAAGTAATGAATATCGATACGAAATCACAGAAAACAATGATTTAAAGTGTAGATTGTATCCAGATATTGAGCGATGTAATAATATCTTACACAAAATTTTGGATGATAATGGAATCCAATATGAAAATCGTAATGAAATACTCTCAATGGAAGAATATCTAAAATCTGAATGGCTAGATGGAGGACAAGAAAATGAAAAATAAGATGCTACAGTTTTTTAAAGAAAGTATACAGTGCTTGCAAAAAGAAGGTGTTAATAATCCGGTAAAAGTTATTTCTCCGCTGATACAGAATATCAATCATTCCCAATTTAATAAATTGGTTGGGCACATAAACACATGTAGTGATTTTCAACTGAGCTACTCAAATCAATCAGCCGGATACAATGAAGGGTGCATGACAGCTCTGTTTAAGTTTCCAACTAGTAGACCGAAAATGTATCAATTTAATTTCGCAGCTATGCTTAAAGGGGATTATGACAAGGATGAATGGTGGCTGCCTTTAGTTTCGTGTAGGATCACTGAAGATATTGGGAATGAAATTGCCTTCAGAGGAATGCAAAATGATTTCTTGCAGTTTGAAAACGAATTAATTAAGGAACTGAACAACGAAGAAGAAATTACTAAGCTGAAGCAGAATATTGCAGATATGCAACGTCGGCTTGCAATTATGTAATTAAAGGCAAGTTAGAAGTTTACTTATAAAGGGTGGTTGATTGAATGATTAGCTACCCAAACTTGAAAACATAAAGGGGGATACGGTGATAAGTAATATTAAAGAAAAAGCCACAACATTTCCAATTTATAATCAGAAGCTAGCAGGATTCCTTATGATGCAGGGATTCGTTTTAATGGGAATGGATGAAAATAAGAAATATGTCGGAAAGAATGTTTTCTACTTTAAAGATTCAGAAAGCATTAAGCGAAGTGTACAAGTCTATTTTGGAAATTCCAAACAATAGAGGAGGACACTAACGATGAACACTAAGATAGAAAATTGCAACACAGAATTACTTGAACAACAAAAGGATGAATTAAGGCATGAAATAATATATGGAACCAATAAGGATGCTTTTAAAATCTTTGATATTGAAGCAGGTTGCCGAAAGACAAGGACAGCAGAAGAGGCACTTGCTGAAATGGTTAAATTAACAGATAAAAATGCTATTTTAGTAAGGTTGAATGATAATGATTGTCGGGAATCAGCTAAAAACATCAATAGAATTGCGGAAAAGGAAATTGCATTTGCATATAATAATGAGGACGTTTTCTGGAAAGACAGAAATAAAGTTCAGAAAAGATTTTCGAAAATACGTGTATTAATATTAACACATCAGAAATACAGAGCGTTAGCATTAGATCCAGGTCAAAGAAAGAAATTTATTGAAAACAGAACAGTTCTTGTTATTGACGAATTTATTTCTAATATCAAAAAGATAACGCTTTCTCCAAGCGATATTAATACGTATAAAATACTTTTTAAGTATGACAATATTCTGTATGAAACATTCTTGAAATCTGTGTATCAATTAGAAGATACATTAAGAAGGTATAACACAGGAAGGAAATATACAAAAGTTGATGATTATGCTCCAATGAAAAACTTCTCTGAGTTGAGAAAATTGATAAAAGCTAATATAACTTCTGATTTTTTGAAAAAACATATTGCGGAGATTATTTTATCATCCAGTCAAGATATTATTAATGTATCTCTGTTATCTGAGTTAAAAACAGTAAATCAACTATGCGATAAAATGGAATGTATTGAAGAGTTTTATAAACATATTTGTATAACTGATAACGGAACTTTCTATACAACTGATAGAAGAATAAATAATTGGTTGTTGGAAAATAATATTCTTTTAGATGCTTCAGGAGAATTACAAATTGCCTATAACTTGAATAACCACATGTACAAACTGATGCATTATGAAAAAGTGTTGGATCATTCCGAATGGAATTTAATTAACATAAAAGTCAATACAACATCAGCTGCTAAAGAAAACATGTTAAGCTTTTATGATGTTATAAATAACCAAGTGAAGAAGTATGATGGAGATATTCTTGTAATAGGAAGCAAAAGTGAATTACAATACATTAATTTACCTGAGAAAAATAAAGGATATTTTGGAAACATAACTGGAAGCAATAAATGGGCTGACAAAAGTCATGTTGCAATAATTCAGACACATAATCTTAATGATATAGACTATATTTTGACTTACTTATATTACTCCAATGATTATATTAATGAACTAGTGAAACTGTCATCACATAATTCGGGAAGAAGATCATTAAGACAATTTGCTTTCGATGATAAAAACTTTGAAAAAGTTCGTAATTATTGGATTGCATCAGAAACATATCAAGCAATTAAACGTGTGAATCGTAATATGTCAAAAAGCACTGATGCTCTTGTGTTTATGAATAATGATTCGGTCATGGAGTTAATTAAGGAACAGTTGAGAGGTTGTAAAGCTGAAACATTGATAATTGATGAAATAAAGTTTAATTATATAAACACAAAGCAGGATGAATATATCAAGGAGCTACAAGATAATTCATATGCTAATAAATTCATTGATTTAATGGTGTACCTGCAAAGTAAAACACATCCTGACTTATCTATAGATGAGAAAAATAGAATAACGAAAAAAGAAGTAAGGGAACACTTAGGCATAAATACAAGTGGAAATTTTAGTAACAAAGTATTAAGTAAAACCAGTGTTGTTTCATTTTGCAAAATAAGAGGAATTTCTATAGCTGGAAAGTATATTACATTTATGGCAAGTTAATTTCAAATTGTTACCCCATTTCTATTAAAGTATATATCTATATAGAATTGGGGTAACAAAATGAAAATAATAAATTTCCACTAACGTTTTGTGTAGCTGAAAGCGGAACAAAACTTCTCAGAGGGACACGCACTTTGTCCTGAACCATTAACAGGAAGGATGATAAACAAATGAATCAAAGTTATAGATTGAAGATGGAAGACTGGATAAACTCAAACACATTAACAGCAGAATTATTACTTATTTGTATTGCTAAATTGAATCCACTTATTGAGGATCTGGTATACAAAGAAAAGAAATATATTCATGTAAATCGTTTGTATGGTAGCGGTAGCGTAGAGCATACTCAGAAGAAATTAATATATTCTGACATTAGGAAGCCAATGATGGATGTGTTGTTGAGGGATTATCATATGTCGTTTGATACGATTGTATTAAAAGTAAAGGATATTCCAGAGGTTAAAATTCCAACTATAAAAGTGTGTCAGCAGGTGCAGGAGATAATTATTAGTGGTCATTATTTGATTGATAAATGGTGCGTACCGCAGAGAAGTTTTGATTCCGCTGCAAGGACGGCAGCTACACAAACCTTACATAGATTTTTTTGTTTTGATTACTGATAAATTAGATGAAACACGAAAGGTAAATGGTGAGAGATTGAGATATAACCAATTAAATGAGATTAGAGCAATTAAATTAAATAAATCTTCTGAAGATGCTTCCGAAATAAATTTAACGGAAAAGGATATTAAAAATGCAACCATATTATTGAATGATAGCGAACTATTAAGAATTGTTAATTTTTTAGCTCCATTTGACACTTCAGGCAATTATCCAAAGACTGAGAAAATTATTTCTCTTAAAGCTAAAAAGAGCCTTAAAAAATATAAAAGAGTAAGAGATAATGATGGAAATATTAAGATAAATGATTGTATATTTGTAGAGAAACAAGATGGTAAATATGATATGAAAACTGTTATATCAAGGAATTACAAAAGGTTGCTAACATCATCTAGTCACACAAGAGGTAGCAAATCAGTATTCGTTGAGAATGATATTTTTGATAAGGTTGATGATATTCTTAGATGTGGAATTTCGAAAGATAAAGAATTTGAGAAGATCTCAAAATGGAATTCATACTATGGTTTAGCATCTACAGATAGTAAGGTTGTGAGCACTCCGAATATTGTTGTTATTGATGATTTTTTGCATGATGTTGAAGATACTTTCGATGTGGTTCATCAATATGAGGAAAAAGAGATTAGGAAGTATTATGTTAAATCAAATATTAAAAAGCCACTTGGAATATTACCTTTTGATGGAGCTGGCTTAGTAAGTGTTGAACTTGCCAACCAATGGAAAAATGACATTAATAAAACGATTCCAGATAATAAGCCTAAATTAGACTATGTTCCGGCTGCATTTCAATTCAGAGTATTGCCTGGAGTTAAGGGTAATGTATATACATTTGATATTAAGAAGTTCTCTGAATTAAATGGAGATGAAATTGTTGATGTTAAAGGCATACCACATAGTCTTTCGAAAGAGAAGATTAATTGTATCCTGACCAACTCACAATTTAAATTTATTGATTTATTCGATACGATTGAACAATGGAGAGAAGAATTTGATAAACCTTGTCATGGTTATCAGAGAACCTTTAATATCAGTGAGTATTCTGAAAAATTAGAGGAATTGAAAGATGAGATGTTAACGGCTTATCAGCCAATGCAGACATTGGATTTTACCGACAAAGAGATTGAAAGTGTTTGTAAACGTAAGGTTGAGAAAATCAAAAACATTAGTACTGACATAGATTCATTTTTGAAATATCGTGGTTTAATTGATGATGAAGATAATAAAGTGGATTGGTCAATTATTCCGCCTTATTATAAAGCATTAGCGAATAATAAAGATTTATTTGCTGATAAATATGTCCAAGAAAAAATAAAAGATGATCTGAAGTCGATTAAGAATAAAGCGCTTTCTGCTAAGTTGGATGTGAGTGGAAATTATCAAGTTTTAACACCGGATATTTATGGATTAGCACACTGGGCTTTTACGCATAATGCTGATAAAGTCACAGGGTTGTTAGGAAGAAATCAGATTTATTCCAACTATTGGAATTACAAGACATATGGAAAAGACAATAAGAAGATTGATAAAGTAGTTATTGTGAGAAACCCACATATAGCGCATGAGTGGAGAATTGGAAATCTTGCATGTTCTGACAATATGAAAGATTGGTATGAATATCAAACTACTGGGATTATTACAAGTATGTATGATACAATTCTAATGGCTCTTAATAGTGCTGACACGGATGGAGATCATATAGGAACGATATTCGATTTTGATATTTTGAATGCCATCAAAAGAATGAAGAATAAAGGCAAAGCAAATACAGTTGACTTTAAAATTGACACAGAAAAAGAAAAGAAAGAAAAGGTTTTATACAAGACAAGCGATATTAAGAAGTTGATGGATGTGGATGTTTTGGGGATGTCAAATTCCATTGGGAGAGTTGTTGATCGTGTTAGCATTCTCTGGGCGCAGGAGCAAACAGAAGAGATTCAAAATTACATTAAAATCATGAGTGTAATTGCATCGTTAACAATTGATTATGCAAAAACAGGAGAAAAGGCTGAAATCCCGAGGGAAATTAACATTGCTTTAAAAGGACTGAAAAAACCGTATTTCATGCGCTATCTATCGAACCAAAAGACAAATGTTTTAAAAGAGAAAGAAGCAATTGAAAATGCACAACTATTTGGAAAGAATATCGAAAAGCAAAGTAGATTTGATAAGACAAAAAGCAGTAATGTTAATCGTATCTGTTTTTATATGGAAGAAAAAATCAAAGATATTGAATTAATGAAGCCTGAAAAATCATTTGATTTTAACTGCCTACTGAATGAACCTGTAGATGTTAATGGTGATTTGTTTAAGAGAGTTAAAAACAAGTTGTTAGAACTGCATGATACATATTCTCAGTTTTCAACTGAATTCAATATTGAATCAGCAGATGACAGCGAAGAAAAGAAAGATATGCTGGCACATTACCGATACTTTTTTCAGCTCTGCCGATATGAATTATTGAGCGAGTGCAAACTTGTAAACAAAAAGGTAGATAAGGTTCTCGATATTATATTAATGCTATATTATACAGATATAAATTTCATGGAAAAAGACAAGGGAATATTGTGGAGCAGCTTTGAAAAAGAAATGATTGCAAGAAGTGTAAGCAAAGAGATTAACAATGATATAGATGATGAGGTGATTGCCACAAGAAAAGAAAAATCAAAAAAGAAAATAAATGATATTAAAAAGATGAAGCGTAAAAATATAGACAGGGATGTTTTTGATGATGTGCAGCGAAATATAACGGTAACTGACGGAGATATTAAATTGATTAATGCTGTTACCAAAAAGGCAGTTAATAAATATGAAGCAAGAAAATTGTTATTGACATTCCTAATATTCTGTAAAAAGCTCGAAAAGAATGATATTGTTAAGGTGTTGGCAAAGGATGATGGTAAATGTATTCTCGATGATGATGGAAATAAAATTAAAGTAGACAAGCTGATTGTAAAGAAGAGGCCATTTCAAATTGTCAAAGGAAGTAAGACAGGAATTAATTATCTCAGCTTATCTAAGATGACAGGAATCGATAGGAGAAAAATCAAAAACTTGATTAAGGAATTAGAAGATTTGAGGTTAATAAAAATTTACGATGCAAACTTATATCAGCCGAAAATAAAAGTCATTGATTTTGATGTTCAAACAGGAAAGGAACTATATTCCGGAGAAAGCGTTTTAGAAGCTATGAAGTTACTAAAAAAGATAAGAAAAACCCCAAAAAGTAAATAATTTCACATAACTAGAAGTCCATATTATCCTTATTTTACAAGGGTTTTGTGGACTTTTTTGTGCTAATTTGTACAACTCTATATAGGAAAGGGACATATATCAATAATTATTTATAATAATACAATTATATAATAACATGTTTATTGTATTCTGAATATAGTCATAATATACAAAAATATAATGAAAAACTATACATATATCATAAAAGCAACGAAAGGAGAGAGGGAAATGAAAGATCAGGAGAAAGTTCGTAATAGATATCTATTCTTTCTTTCAGAGACTGGAGTAAATCAAAAATTTTTATGTTCAAAATTAGGAATTAATGAGTGTACCATGTCTCGATGGAAAAATAATAAGTTGTATTTGCCAAAATACGATTTAGTTACGCTTGAAGATTACATTACAGAAAAAGGTTATTAATCACCAGTAACAACGGTCATACCGTTTTTACATAGGGCAGGTCTAGTGTAGCAATACTTCTACATTAGGCTTGTTTTTCTATCAGTATTACCTGCGAGAGCAGTTCTTAACATTATTTTATTCAAATGCTGATGCCATAAATCAGTAGGAATTTTTCTTATGGTTTTGATTTGGGTTCGAATCCCAACCTCCTCAAAAACCATAATCGGCATCTAAATATGCGAAAGCTGAAACAAGGTTGTGAGGATTCAACCTGCGGAAGGTGTTGCAATTAATGCAATGCCTCCGTTGCCAAAATAAAATAGCGGTACCAATAAAATTAATATATAAGAAAGTAGGGATTTATGATGAACAAAGATATTCAAACCATAGGTATTCAGAAAAGAGAATATGCGATGGAGTTGATTAAGAGTGGTTTTGATATTTTAAATGTATTACCCAGCAAGCAGAACGAAGGTGGATTGGCATATATTTTCGAAAAGACGGAAGTCTTGGAAAATGAATTCCAGCGAATAATCAGGGAAAGTAGATTCTCTAAGCAATTACATGGTCTTACTTTATATGATATCCGGACTCTTAGCGGCTTGTTATCCGGATACGATATCACAGATGACGACAGGTTCAGGATAATGGGAATTTTAACGGATATTGATTATGACATTTGCGGTTATAAAGAACCGGAAGATATTACTGAAGCAGTGCCGGAAGAAATAATTGAGGAATCGATTGTTGAATTGAATGTTTCGGAACTAAAACAGTCAATGTCAGGCGGTAAAGGTTATTCAAAAGATAATTCAAAATTTGATGCTACTTACAATAAAGCAGTTAAAAAAAAATAGAATAGGTGGTAATTAATATGATGTTTAAAGGATTAGTTAACTTAACAACGGAAGAAAATGCGGTTATTCAGGACTATATTGATAAGAAGATTGAAGCTGCACTTGAGGATATTAGGAGTGAGATTAAGGATCTTAAAGCTTCTAAAATTACTAAAAATGATGCGGTTACTAAAAATGACATAGGTAATTTACTGAACAGGGTAAAGGGCAGATATTAAAGAAAGATAGTGGAATATTATGAAAAATAAGAATTTGAGTATACTGGAATATAGTGATGATCAGATGCATTGTCAACTAAGATTGTGTTATGATGCAGGTTTAGTTGATGAAAATTTAAAAGATAAATATAAGCAGATATATAAAGGCTGGTATGATATGCATTACAGATGTTATTCTGAAAAATTACATGAGAGATATCCTACATATATAGGTTGTTCAGTTTGTGATGAATGGCATGATTTTAATAATTTCTTAGAGTGGTATAAGGAAAATTATTATGAAATAGAGGGGCAAAAAATGGACTTAGATAAAGATATTCTTGTAAAAGGTAATAAAGTTTATAGTCCAGATACATGCATATTCGTTCCTCATGAAATAAATACGATATTCGTTAATGGGAAGAAAAATCGTGGAGAATATCCTTTGGGTGTTTCATGGGATAATAGTAGAAATAGTTTTAGAGCAGAGGCAAGGTGTAAGAAGCTAGGGAGGTTTAAAACAGCTGAACAGGCTTTTGCTGCTTATAAGAAAGAAAAAGAGAAACAAATCAAAGAATTAGCTAAGAAATATAAACCGTACATTCCAGAGAAATTATATGATGCAATGGTGCATTGGAAAATTGAAATTACAGATTAAAATTGAAAGGGAGATTTAAAATTATGACAGGTACAGTGAAATGGTTTAACGCACAAAAGGGATTCGGATTTATTATTAATGAGGAAGGTAAGGATATTTTCGTTCATCATAGTGGAATTTTAGCAGACGGATTTAGAAAGCTGAATGAGGGTGAAGCGGTTGTATTTGATGTGAGTCAGGGAGTTAAAGGATTGAGTGCTATTAATGTGACTAAGGCTTAATAGTTGAGTGTACATATAAAATGCAGGGTAGTCATTACTGATTACCCTGATTAATTTAGAACTGTAAAAGCTTATCCAAATAAGTATCAGTGGCTTTCGAAAACATAGCATCCCAATTTTTGAATTTAGTTACTTTAGCTACATACTCATCAAATTCTTTATCTGGGATTGCTTCGAAATCTTCTTTGGAATCAACTATAAAATTACCTTGTATAAGAAATTCATCAAAAGTTGAAACTGAAGTATATTTATTAAGGAAATTTTTGTTGAATAAATCGTCAAAAGGTATCTCAGATCCATCTAATGATTTTACCTTTTTCTCAAGGCTTTTTAGGCTTTTTGATAATTCGTCAAAACCTTTAATTTCAAAACTCATATTATACCGCCTTTCAAAAATAAATTAATAGTAGATTTTTTACTTAAAGTTATGTATAATATGAAAAAGTGGAAGTATTACATATTAGATATCAGTATTCTTATCCGAGATTATTAGATTTATTTCCATCTGGAACGCTACAAGGGGTAGCAATTCCATTAATAGTTCTTACATAATAATTATTATAGTTTCCGTTATTAATTTGATTAACAAATTGAGTGCGAGTCAAATTGTTACCATTATTATTATCGTGAAACTTAGTGTTTCTTCCTGTAGATGTTTCCTGCATTACAGTAATTTGTGATTTTCTCATTTTATCACCACCTTTCCATTAATATTATTGTTTCTTCCACTCTTTCAGTTGTAGAGATATAAAACGTATGTTTGCTTCTCTCCAAATAAATGGTAACAGAAAAATATTGGTAAGTCAATAAAAAAATACTAGATATATGCAAGACTTTTCTTGAAGGTACTATATGTTGTGAGCTTTGTGGATAATGTGGATGAAAAATCAAGAATAAGTACCAATGTTTATTTAATGAAAAGAGTTTGAGAACATTTTATACAACTGTTTCCTTTTGCCTTTTTTTGTTATATAATGGTATTATTATTTACGAAAGATGGAGATTTTTATGACATTATATCATGGGACATTAGATAGATATGGCTTCGACATTTGGAAAAATGGAATCAATTTAAATAAGAGCAAACCTTATTTAGATTTTGGAAAAGGATTTTATACGACGAAAGATAAAGACCTCGCTTATAGAACTGCTATTACACGAGCAAATAGTAATAATAAATTTAATAATAAATTTGCACTGCCATCGATAGTAAAAATGAAAATTGATGATTCTTTATTTCAACAATTTATTATAAAAGAATTTATACAATCAGACGATGAATGGGCTAAATTTATTATTAATAATCGCTGTACAAAGGAATATCTAGAAGACATGAATATCTGTAACCATAATCATAATTCTGAATACGATATAGTAATTGGAGGAACGGCAGACGGAATAGTTTCTAATATTGCTTTTGAAATTATGAACAATATAAATACAATACATGAAGGAATACATAAATTGTTCTTGACAAAAGAAGGCAAAGATTATGGACAACAAATTTCTTTTCACTCATATAAAGTTATTCCTTGCATAAAAATAATAGATTGTGCTATAATAAGATTATAAAGGAAGGAAGTGAATAGCATGAGTTCTTTAGAGATTAAAAAGTTCAAGAATTATATTAGTTTATATCTAGTTCAGAATTTTGGAATGACAAAAGATGCAGCTAACGATGCTGTTCGTCGTTCTGCTATTAACAGTCTATTAAATGAGGATGCAGAAATGATTATGCACGACTCAATTCAATATTGGGCTAAAGAAATATGGAACGAATATAATTGCATGTTAGTATAGATTTAATAAAATAAATATATGCATCCATCTAAGCATCCGTATTAATCACATGGATGCTTTTTTGATGTGTAAAATTAAATGAATAGGAGAACTATGAACGAGAATAATTTAGAGAAAATGCTTGTGAAACTAAAGAAAATTAATAAGGATAAAAACGAACAATTACAGAAACATAACAATCGAAAACTTAGAATTGTGGAAAAGAAGCGTCCTGTTGAGAAGAAAATTGAGAATGATAAATACGATAGATTGTAATTATTTGTGATTGCAAATAATGGAGAAAAGTGGTAGTATATGTAATTAGAAGGTGGTGCTAATTATGGATATAATTAACAGGATTAAGGATGAAGAAGAAAAAATAAAATTGGCAAGAAATTATTTGCAAGAAATGATTGATAAAAGTAATAATGCGATGAAAGTTAATAGGAATAAAAGAGATGACAGTTATAACTTTGAATGTTTTTTCTTAACTGATAGAGTCTTATTCAATATACCATTTAAAACAATCTGTAATATATTTATTGATATTACTATTGATAATATTAAATCAGAGATAGATAAATATATAATCCAAAAGATTTATGCATCATACTGGGCAGAATAATATTAAAACATTAGCATCTCTTCGGGGGTGCTTTTTTAATGTAGAAAATTAGGAGAATATGATGGCACAAGAGTTTGCTAAGAGGTTCTATAACTCCAAAGTATGGAAGGAGTGTAGGGCTTCTTTTATTGCTGTGAGGATAGCTATTGACGGTGGTATGTGCATGACCTGCCATAAGGAGCTAGGATACATCGTGCATCATATGAAGTGGCTTACTCCTGATAACATTAATGATCCGGTGATTGCATTGAACCATGATAATTTAAAGTATGACTGTCAGACCTGTCATAACCAAGAGAAGGAAGGCAAGGAGCAGGAGCAGCCGAGATATTATTTCGGTGAGAGTGGTGAAGTAATATTAATTAAACCGATTGAAGAAGAATGATACTGCCCCCATAAAAATGTTTTTATATAAACTCTAAAAGACCGGCGGTGTATGCTTAGTGAACACGCAGGTCTTTTACGTGACCCCCTACCCTATAAGAAAAGAGGTGATATATATGGCAAGAAAAAAAGAGTTGTCAAAACAAGACCGAATTATAAAAGAAGAAAAGAGACTTAGGAAAATCTATGAAGATATAAAAGAAGAAAATAAATCTATAATTGATGGCTTGATCCAGAGAGCCGCATATATGAGGATTGCGCTAGAAGAGTATGAAAAAGACCTTGATACAAAAGGTTATGTGGAAATGTTCACTCAATCTGCCAATACTCCACCTTATGAGAGGGAGCGTCCGGTAGCTAGACTATATAGCACGATGAATAAAAATTATCAGACTATCATCAAGCTGTTATGTGACTTATTGCCAAAAGAGCATACTAATTCAAATAAGGATAAGACAGATGAATTTGATGAATTTGTAAATGAGAGGGATGATTAGTTATGGTAAAAATCAAATATCCCTTAACATATAATCCGATTTTAGAATATTGGAATCTAATTGAAAATGGTCAAGAGGTCGTTTCTAAGAAGAATTTTTATACATATCAGAAATTAAAACAGGATTTAACAAATAATGATAGTGAATATTATTATTCTCCAAAACGTGCTAACCATGCAATTGAATTTATAGAGAATTATTGCAAACATTCGAAGGGAACTCTCGGAGGAAAACCATTCCTACTAGAATTATGGCAGAAAGCAATAATAGCGTCAACGTTTGGATTCATTGATATTGAAGGTAATCGGAAATATCATAGGATGATTTTGATAGTTGCAAAAAAGAATGGTAAAAGTTTGCTTGCTTCGGCTATAGGACTGTATATGCAGATTGCTGATAATGAAGCAGGTGCGGAAGTGGTAGCAGTAGCTACCAAAAAAGATCAAAGCAAAATTATCTGGTCTGAAGCTAAAAGAATGGTGCGTAAATCTCCATCATTACGTAAAAGGATAAAAACATTAGTTGCTGAATTAGTAAGTGATTATAATGATAGTTCTTTTAAGCCTCTTGCCAGTGACAGTGATACTTTAGATGGTCTTAATCTTCACTGTATACTTATGGATGAGCTACAGCAGTGGAAAAATGGAAAAGCATTATATGATATCATGGCAGATGGTGTTATTGCTAGACTACAGCCGTTAATAGTCATAACAACCACCGCTGGAACAATCAGGCAGGATATTTATGATACTATTTATGCGGAATGTGAAAGAATAATAAACGGTTATATCGGACTTGATACATATAAGGATGAAAGAACGATATGTTTCATATACGAATTGGATAATAGAAAAGAATGGAAAGATCCTAAGTGTTGGAAGAAAGCAAATCCAAACATCGGGGTCTCTTTTAAAGAAACTTATCTTGCTGAGAAGGTTGCTTCAGCTAAGCAAAATGAAAAGTTAGTGAAGAATTTACTTACAAAACATTTTGATATGCCAGAGACAGGATCAGAAGCATGGTTAACATATGAACAGTTGAATAATAAGCTTACATATGATTTGAAAATATTAAAACCTAAATATGGAATTTTCGGGTTGGATT
>JBASOB010000467.1:0-5317 GCA_049657865.1 Mobilitalea sp. | reverse complement strand
GTTTGGACTCCCTGTCCGATTGCTGCTGCAGAAGATCTGGCATGGACTTTTCCTCCGATAATCTTAAGATTACATCGTCCAGTGTCAGGAACTCCGACTCCGACACCTGCATTTTTCATTGCTGATGCGATTCCTACATAATAGTTCGGATCCTCTTCATATTTCTCAAATTCTGCTTTTACAGCTTCTAGCGTCTCTGCCATCGCTGTTCCTTCATCAGCAATCTGACCATTCGGTAATGATTGACCCGGTCTGATTGCATTGCGGTAACGCATTTCCCAACCAGATATTCCAACCTTCTCGGCAAGCTGATTGATCAGTGGTTCTACCACTGCACAAGACTGCGTAACGCCAAAACCTCGAAAAGCGCCTGCAGGAGGATTATTGGTATAATAAGCATTTCCTTCGACATCTACATTCTGATAATTATAAGGTCCTCCAATATGCGTGCAGGCTCTCTGCAGAACCGGACCGCCTAGGGAAGCATAGGCACCTGTATCTGAGGTAAGTCTTGCTCTCATACCTTGAATAATTCCATTCTCATCACACCCTATCTTGCAATAAACCTCCATTGCATGACGTTTCGGATGATAGTTAATGCTTTCCTGACGGGTAAAGGATACTTTAACCATGCGCTTTGACAGGTAAGAGCAAAGAGCCGCCTGATGCTGGACGCTCATATCTTCTTTACCTCCAAAGCCGCCGCCAACTACTGCACTCTTAATTCTTAGTTTTTCCATCGGAATTCCAAGATAATCACTGATTTCATGATATTCATCATAGATACCCTGGGATCCTGTGATTACTTTCACTTTGTCCCCGTCTGGCAGGCCGATCGCCGTTTCCGTTTCCATAAAAGCATGCTCCGTAGGTGGAAGTGAGAAAGTTGCTTCTGCGAAGTATTTCGATTTAACAAATGCCGCCTCAACATCTCCTCGCTTAACTTCCTGATGATCAAATACATTATGCTCTGGTGTTCTAAACTTACCAAATTGTACAAAGCCTTCTCCGTGAATCTGAGGGGCTCCTTCGGCCATCGCTTCTTTCGGATTGTGTACCGGTACCAATTCTTCGCATTCAACAATTACAGCTTTCGCAGCTGCCTCTGCTTGCTCTCTCGTTTCAGCAACTACCATTGCTAAGGTATCACCGATGCATTTTGTCTCTTCACCGACCGCAATCATACCCGGCCAGTCCTTTGCTAAATGTCCGATATATCTCTTGCCTGGAATGTCCTCCGCAGTATAGACAGCTACAACACCAGGCATCTTAAGGGCTTCCGTTGTATTGACTGCCAGTATTTTAGAACGTGCAAACTTGCTGAATACATTCTTGCCATAACACATTCCTTCAAAGTAATAGTCATCTGCATAAAGAGCGGTACCAAGCGTCTTCGGAATCGCATCCACACGGCATACTCGCTCTCCAACTTTTATCTGCGACTTCTCTTCCGGTACTTTCGTATTCTCCCGAAGCATTTGAGCTGCAAGCATAATTCCGTCTTCAATCTTTGCATATCCTGTACAGCGGCAGAGGTTAGTCTTAATCGATGCTTTTACATCCTCTCTCGTTGGATTCGGATTGTTATCAATCAGACATTTGCCGCATATTACCATTCCAGGAATACAGAACCCGCACTGTACCGCACCTGCTGCCGCAAAGGCATATCCGAATACAGCTCGTTCTCTTTCCGTAAATCCCTCTATCGTCTGAATCTTCTTGCCTTCTATTTTAGATAGTTTCAAGATACAGGCTCTGATCGTCTTACCATCTGCGATTACGGAGCAAGTACCACAAGCGCCTTCTTTACAACCATTTTTTACAGATGTAATTCTGAGCACATCACGTAAAAAGTCCATTAATGGCATATCAATTTCTGATTGATATTCCTTGTCGTTAATATTCACTGTAAACATTCTCATACCTCACTTTCGTAATCCATATTCACCGGCATATCTATCATCAATTTCATATTGAAATACGGATCTGGTTTAAACAATTTTCATTCAGCTTTATAATTCATTTATTTAATTCGATATTATGGTATAAAATTACATATTATTTGACGTTATTTTAGATCAAATAATCTAAATAAATATTAACACAAAGCATAGGAAACATCAAGAAATATAAGATGATTTTTATTTCTTTCCATACAATATTCTACTTATCTGTCAGGCTTCAAAGAAAAGTAATTTAACGGCCTATCCTATGGAGATTAATGAATTATAAGGATTCCTTCTGGTCAATATCCGCCAATTCCTTTTCATCCTCTACCGGAACCGATTCCACATCATTTGGAAACTTGGAAATTATTTTTTTGCCACCAACATCACCTTCTAGCGATCGCAACTCCATGAAATATTTACTGCCGATAATGCAAGGGTTTCCAAGCACTCCATGATAGGAAACGCTGGCCATCGATTTATCCGAAATATCAAAAGCAGCAATCAGATGCTCAAGTGTTGCCAGCGTAAGATAAGGCTGATCGCAAACGCTAAATAGTATTCCTTCCAGATCAGGGTCTTCTTCTAACGCTTTCTGTAATCCAAGTTGAATGGAACGAGAGATGCCACGCTCAGGCTCCTCATTTCTCACTGCGGTAAAGTCATACTCCAGTGCTTTCTTCTCAATTTCATCATATTGCGTGACGATAATCTTCGGTGATATTTTTAGCTGTCCTGCCAGTTCTAAAATATGCAGATACATCTGCTTCCCATCTATGATATCTAGCAGTTTGATTCCCTGATATCTTTTTGAGCTTCCAGCTGCCAGAAGTACCATTCCGATTTTCTTCATCTTTGTCATTTTTCCTTTCAATTACACCAATTCTAGAGGGAAATCACTTTTCCTGCCTGCTGCATTTTACAGGTAATGTCGTACATATTACTGATGGTTCCTACCTTGAGTTCTTCCGTAAGTTTGTAGTAATTCAGGCAGGCACCACATACTAGAATTTCTACTCCCTTATCTTTTAAAGTATTCAGATGATCAACTGCCTGCTGATCCATTGTCGGAAGTTTAACTCCGCTGTTCATGAATAATAGGTGAGATGGAAGATCTTTAGATTCTGTCAAAGTATATAAAAACATCCTCATAAGATTGCCTCCTAATTCTTCGCTGCCCTCTCCAATATAATTTTTACCGATGAATACCACATAATCCGATTTAGGAATACTATTTTCCTTCTCTATCTTATCAAGCATAGCATTACATTCTTCACATTCTTTTGATAATGCTACCGTAAAAATACCATTCTCTTCTATTACAGAGGTTTCAAATCCTGTGCTAGAAGCAAGCTTTTTTAGATTCTCTACAGCAATCTTATTATCAACCTTGATCAGTATACTTTCTTCGCCGTTATCAATTTCTTTCTTTGTCATTACTACAGGAATCGGACATGCCTTTCCTACTGCATCTACTAATTTGCTCATCTGGAATCCTCCCTTATCCTAACTGTTATTTTTTCTGATATATATTCTGCTGTTTATTCTAATATTATTCTTTTGTTTATTCAAATATTATTCTTTTGTTTATTCGGATATTTATTCTTTTATTTATTCTGATATTTATTCTGCTGTTTATTCTAATGTTCCTTCTGATGTTCGTAACCTGCGACTGCTTCTAATACCCCACCGGCGATTGCCCTTGCTTTATCTGATATCGTGAAGCAGTGCTGGAGTTCGGACCTGGAATCGATATCTCCGCATTTCATATTCTTCGTTACCATCACTCCTGATTGAAGCATCCCCCTGACCATTCCTGACATTTTTGCATATACGGGTTCTGTCCCGGAATAAGCTACCAGTTGATCTTTCTCGACTAGTTCGCCAATCTTAGCGATCGGTACAAAGATGCCCTCTGCAGTTGCACGGATAATACGTTCCGTCGTAAATCCACCGATGTCGCCTGGAACTCCGGTATTAGGAATTGCACTTCCCTTACGAATTACCTTGCCAAGATAATGACCTCGCTTCGTTTCCACAACCGCATGACAGTCTTTGCCTGCTTCAAATCCCGGTCCAACTCCAATGACAAGAGGTGCATCCGTGATCCTTGTTCCGAGGTTTTTCTTTGCAATAATTGCATCAACTTCAACCTCCGGGCGATATTGTTCTCTGATTGCAGCCTGTTCATCTACAATAATCGGAACTTTACCTTCTAATAATGCCTCTTCAATTTCTTTCATGTCATGAACAAGAATTCCTGTCACTCCCTCGATCTCCGCCTGATCTTCATATACTGCTCTTGAAAATGCCACAGTTCTTCGCACTGTAGTGGGAATCGCTGTCTCCGTCATAAGGACTTCATATCCTGCAGCCCTTAATCGATATGCGATACCGGTTGCCAAATCACCGGCACCTTTGATTAATATTCTCATTGTAGCCTCCTATATTGCTCCGTATGAAGTAAGAAATACTTGTTCTATTCCCTTTTGTTTCAAGAGGTTCCGAATCAGCTTTGCCTGTTCTTCTTTCTCCTGGCCCTCCACCTTGTTTAATATCACAAGATATTTCATTTCTTCTGTAACACCTTTTCTTAGTGCTCTATTACTTGTAATTACCTCGATATAATCTTCTATCGTAATTAATTCATCTTCCTCTTTATGAAGAAATATGGCGGCCAAGTCATACCGGAAACATACTTCTTTGAGTTGTCTTCCAAGTGCATCCATTCCAAGTATCGCTACAACATACTGGGTGCCCTCTATGATAACTGGCTCTATATCATTTGGTACTTTAAACGGCAACCGCTTCGCTCCGTCTGCCTCAATCAGCAGCGGCATATTCTTCTGCATCAGTTGTTTTAGGAAAGATATCTTCGGTGACATTATTTTATCTTCTCCGAAAGGCAACCCTATCCACAGTACTGTATTATTTTCTAAGTGTTTATCCACCGCTTTCATAGATTCTCCACCATACCAATACCAATGTAGTGGGCGAAACATTTTGGTAGTGGTGGTAACCATTACCTTTTTACCCAGCATTTCATACTCCTGTGCGAGACGCTCAATGGTGGAGGTTTTTCCCCCGGCTCCCACCACAGAGATAATCGGTGCCGTTAGGTCCGCTAATTGAAAGGCTTTGATCAAGGACGCTTCGTTCTCCCAAACTATTTTGTTAGGCAACATCAATCTCATTGTTTCGTTCCCTTCCTCGTTTCGTTCCTATTGTTTCGTTCTTATTGTTTCATTCCTATAGTTTCGTTCCTGTCATTTCATTTTCAGATTGTTTCCTGATAAAATCGGCTGCAAAAATCAATAAAGTTCTTCTCCGTCCTGCTCAGTTTCTTACCCTTCTCAAATACAATATACAGA
>JBASOB010000466.1:0-3853 GCA_049657865.1 Mobilitalea sp. | reverse complement strand
TACGACTACTCTAATCTACGTTTTTTAAGTAAAATCACGTAGGTCTATTTGTTGACCCCTTCTTTCTTAAAAACAATTAAAAATCTTTTCAATCTCCTCTTGACATATCACCAGATTGCTCCTTAATCAGGATACAATCACTGACTTCACGCCCACCATCCGTCGGTTGATTTACTTCCGCATCATCAAAGGTCATAGAAGAAGATTTGCCGCCGTCCATATTATAGGCAGAAGTACAGCCTAACTCTTCCAACAAGGAGGATAATTCAGTCAGTGTCATTCCCGCGGAATATCCACTTTGACGACCATCTACAACTACCATGCAATAATGTCCGGGCTCATAATATCCTAACGCACTTCTTGGATTTATTGAACTCACGTGTCCATCTGATACAAATTCTGTCATACTGCTTCCTGTATCATCTAGTAGCTCCGGACCAAAGCACCACGCCTGCCATGCTCCCTCTGCAATTGCTTGATCTACGTCGAATTCCTCCGCAGAATAGGTCTTCATTATTCCGTCATAATATAATACACAAACATCCGAATCACTTGTACTAGATCTATATACTTCACCATTACGGATTACGACACCATCTCCGCCATTTCCATAATAGTCTCCATTCATAGCCAGAATAGCATTTAAAGACTCATCCATATCAAGTACGGTATCCGTATAACCCACTCCATACGTATCCTCTGCAAATCCGCTCTGTAAACTTGTGATATCCGCAAGGTAAATATCCGCAACATAGTAGGTAACAGTGTCCTCTCCTGAACCTGTTGTATATTGATCCACTGTGATGGAAATACCTGAACTGCTATAAGAATCGCTTGTTGACACTACATCATCTGTAAAATACTCTGCAAACTTTGCCTTAAGATCATCTGATGTGACCGATAATGTTTCGGTATCCGTACTGCTGTCCGCGTCTGTGGCATCTGTATCTTTACTGCTGTCAGCATCTGTAACTTCTATATCAGATGTATCTGTGCCAGTTGTATCTGTCCCTGATGTTTCAGTGGATTCCGCTGCAACCTGTGCTTGAACTGTCTGAATATTGCTGCTGGCAAGCTCTCTTGGCGATAAATAATATATTCCATAGAAGCCAATTACATACGAGGCAATTAATAAAATATCGATCAATGTAATCAACCAGACCGGTAACAATTTTTTCTTTATTTTCATATCGCAACACCCACTTTATCTTTCTTTATTTCTCTATTGATTCTTTTACTTGTATTAGCTTCTTTATTAAATATCAAGTACCGCTGTACACCAAAACTAATCACAAAGAGAAGCATTTCTGTAATCAATTTAGCTGCTGCCTTATTGATACCCAAATAATCATGTAATCCATATAATATGACTGTATTCAATGCTAAAATAAAGCAAGCCAATATTCCATAACTCAGAATAGATTTCTTACTGTTACTTTTGCTCTTAAATACAAAGGTACTATTGAGGTGGTAATTAAAAGCAGCACTAAGCAAACGTGCAGCAACATTGCCACCAATTAGGGCTGCCCCTTCTGCTAATCCAACTGCACCAAACAACCAGATAAGAGGAAAGAACAGCAGATAGTCAAGTAAGAAGCTTAAAAATGATGCTCCTGAAAAGAGGATCAGATTGCCATATATTCTCGCAGAATCACGAATTGTTCGAAAATGAGAGCACGAATTATTGTCATCATGATATATCGTTGCGATTGGAATCTCTATCATTCTTGTTCCATTCTTTGCACAGACCAAAAGAACATTCATTTCATATTCATAACGTTCTCCCTCTACTGATAACAATTGAGGAATCATATTTGCAGAAAAAGCCCTTAATCCTGTCTGGGTATCTGATATCCACTTACCACTGAATAATCGAAAGACATATTTTGTTACTGTGTTTCCAAAAAGCGAGCGTAACGGTATCTTTCCCTTAAAATTTCGTACACCCAGTACGAATTCCGAATGATTGGTTTCGAGTTCTGAGAGCAGGAGTATTGCATCCTTTGTTCGGTGTTGTCCATCTGAATCTAATATAACAACTCCCTGTATATTGGCTAAATTATTTGACAAATATCTTAAAGCAGTTTTAATCGCAGCTCCTTTGCCCTGATTACTCTCATGTGTAAGTACAATCGCACTCTCACTGAGTTGATCAAATATCTCAAGGGTCTGTAGGCTACTTCCATCATTGACAACGATAACATTCTCAATTCCCTTTACGCGCAATTCACTTACAAGCTTTATTAATTTCATATCGGGATTGTATGCCGGAATAATTGCTATATTCATATTCATTTCTCCTTTCGAATCACTTAGTTATAAAATGATTATAATGGCTGTACTTTAAATGAACTTTAAAACAAACTTAAAAATAACTTTAAAATAGGATACGCTCCTCCCTGAAGTAAACAGTTCCTATGATTCACTGTTTTACTGCGGGCAGGAGCGTATTGTTTTAGGATTTATAGGAAGTTTGAACCCTGCTTTTGTTATTTAGCTTTTGCAGAGTGCAGTAATACTCCATCTGGGTTTGGCAAATCTTTTTCAATGATTAAATTTAATTGATTGTAATATTTTATAAACTGCTGCACCAACTCACGTTCTTTCGGGTCACTTTTCAATATCAAGATATCCCTCAAAATCTGAGCAATGCAGATATTATCAATATAGCGATATTTCCTTGTATTCCAGGTCATATTGTTCGGATAATTCTTATTACTGTAGTAGTTCCAAAAAAGAATTTTATCAGATTCTTCTTTGGAAAGCTGCAACTTGAATTCATGATGTGCTGGGACATAACCATCTTCGCACAGTTTTCCGACAAAATCCTCTGCAACCATATAAATACCTGCAACGTATCTATCCTTTTCAGATGTGCCTGAATCTCTTGATGTGAGTAAACATGCACTGTTTTTATTTAAACGGATTGGCTGATTAGGCTGGCCTTGTTTATCTCCACTTTTTATTTCACCGGTGAATACTCTCCACTCTGTAAAAATCTTCTCTTTATCCTCTTCTTCACACCAGAAAGCTGCCTGAGAATTTGAATAATTCTTATAATTTTTCATGAGTTTTTCTAGATTCAATTCACGCTGAAGTTTTTCCTGCTCTAAGCTTTTTTCCTTTTCAATCTCAAGCTCTTTTTGATTATTCTCATCTTCTCTTTTTTGCAGCAATGACCTTATCGACTCAGCTGCTTTCTTATCTAGCAGTGTCAGATAAGTTCCGAATGCATCTGGAAATATAAATTTCTTATTACCGGAGGAAAAATGTACTTCTATATGAGACTCCGTATTACTAACGACATTTCCTTTTCCAAAGCTATTATGAGTAACCTCTTCATTAATTAAATTCATTTGTCTATTCCTTCCTATATACCTATATTTTTATACCTTAAAAATTTTTATACCATAAAATCTTTTAAAACTCTGCTTCTTTTCGGAAGTCTCAGCTTTTGCAAGGCTTTCGCTTCAATTTGGCGAATACGTTCACGTGTGAGTCCAAAATACTGTCCAACCTGCTCTAAAGTATGTGTCTGTCCATGGTTAAGACCGAATCGCAGTTCTAGGACTTTTCGTTCCCGTTCGCTTAGTATTAACAGCAGCTTATTGATTTCTCTCTTCAGAGAAGCATCAATTGCAACATCCTCCGGGGAGTTTGCCTGTGCATCCATAATAAAATCTCCAAGTAGAGACGTCTCATCACCAATTGGTGTTTCTAACGAAATTGGCTGTAATGCAATCTGAAAAGCTCTTTTTACTGTTTCCTCCGATATGTCAACATCTTCTGCTACCTGTGTTATATCGGGATAAATACTATCTTCTTTTTCCATTTCTTGTACGCTGTTCTTGAT
>JBASOB010000465.1:0-4492 GCA_049657865.1 Mobilitalea sp. | reverse complement strand
GCCTTTCATTGATTCAGCCATGTTTTTTATTCTCCTTTATAAATCCTGTATTCAATGCATACAATTCTAATCCTTTTTGGAGTTTCTGTCCATGTTTTTTTCATTTCTTACCCATTTCATAAAGAATTTTATATAATTACACTATCGAATTGTTATTGTAAAAGGTACTTCTTGCAGCCGTTCTTTTATCATCTCAGCAGTTTTCTCATTACAACTTACTCCTTGAAGGTTTGGCATCTTTGCCAATACAGAGAAATCCTCACAAGGAATATCTACAATTCCCAGCCATAACAAATTCGGGAATTTTTCCAAAAAAGAAATATCACTAATTGTTGTATAATCAATGTAGAGCGTATCTAAATTCAACCCCTCTAACTGATTCATATTCTCCATCTTTGATGCACACAAATCCAAATAAGTAAGTTTTGTGCTTTTATTTAGTACTGATACATCATATAGATCGCCGCCCATTAGCCTGAGTTCTCTTAAATTAGGCAGTTCTAGTATTCGCTCTAGTCCCTTTTGTGTAATGCTGTTATTCACGCCGGTTACGATAAGGTGTTCCAAGCTTACCAGCGAATCAATTCCTTCACAGTCTGAAACCTTTGTATCAAATAGTGACAGGGATTGTAACTTCATTCCCTTGAGTGCTGTTAACTCTGTTATTTGTGTCGCACCTATATCGAGATTTTCCAAATCATTAAATTTATTAATATGAATAATATCACTATTAGAAATGGGATTTCCCGAAATATCTAAAGTCTTAAGACGTACCAGTCCGCTAAGATCAGAAATGTCATTGATATTGTTACAACCAAGTCCAAGATAAGTCAAATCAGAAAGATCCGAAAGCGGTGATAAATCACTGATATTTTGATTATATAATGCTAGTGTACAAAGATTATCCATATAAGATAAATCCTTAATGGAGGTTATATTTCCATTATTATTGTATATTCCTGATTGAGAGAATTCGTCTATATTCATATATTGATTCGCACCATACACAAAATGCTCCTTCCATGTACTATATACCTGCTCTCCGCAGATATATAATTCAGTAATAGATTGCAATTCCTTTTTTGTAATGATGTCACCTTTTGTTTTACCCAATTCGTGCCTAACTGCATCTTCAATTAAAGAAGAGGTAAAAATTATAGGAGTATTATCATCTTCCTTATCTTCCTTATCTTCCTGTTGTACTAATTCGTTCTGACTTAAGTTTGTTTGATTTAGCTGCCCAATTTTTCCGGAATCAGCAAAAATATATTTATAATTACATAATACAATAAACGCAACAAATATAATTACTGCAATTCGTAATTTTGCTCTTTTTCTGTTATCTAAAGTTGTTTTTTTTAATTTTTTTTCTAATTTGCTTACGGTATCATAACGATCAGCCGGAGAAAATTCTGTGCATTTTGCAATGCACTTTTTAATATTTGCTGTAAGTACATATGTATTAATTTCTTTTATATTAAGGTTACCTGTCGCCATGTAGAAGATGACAACTCCAAGCGAATAGATGTCCGATCTGGCATCCGTTTGCATATATCCAAATTGTTCCGGCGGTGACGTATATTCTGTTCCCATAATGATGGTATCTTTTTCCTGTTCCATGCTAAATCGCCTAGAAATACCAAAATCAATTAATTTACATCCCCCCTCCTTCGTAATAATAATGTTATCCGGCTTGATATCCCTATGGATGACCGGCGGAATCATAGAATGGAGGTATTCTAAAATATGACATAATTCTAATGTTATCTCCACCGTTTTGACATCGGTCAGATGCCCATCCTTTACCATTTCGACATACTCCGTAAGAGTATAGCCCTCTACATATTCTCTGATAAAATAACTATATTTATCCGTTCTAATAAATTCTACTGCCGACGTTAATCCTTTATTTGATAAAGAACTATGCAAATTGAATTCATCTTCTAAATTTTCTTGGCACTCTGCCATAATACATTTTAAAATACATTTTTTATTGTCTGATTTTCTGCATACTAAATAAACTTGTTTAAATGCAGTTGCCTTCAAACATGCCAGGACATTATAGTTATGTAAAATAACCGGTGGTAACTCACTGTTATAAATTTCGCGATCAAGATATTCTTTTAGAAATTCAACTGATTCACTCATTGCTGTTTCATTCCTGTTCTTACATACTATTTTAATAAATAGATATATTATACATCTTTCGTCTTTTATTGACAATAAATTATCTTATAATTTTTCTTGAATTTATATATCATAATCTATATAATTTTTTATTTTATCAGCATATCAAAAAGGAAGCAGGTAAATAGGAACCGATGAATAATAGATACCCGAGTAGCCCTCGATATCTATTGTTGACCGTGTATATTTACCTGCTTTTCTTATTTAGAAATTCCAAAAGAATAAAGTTAGATTCTTCTGTAATTACATTATATTACTATTCATATCTATGTAATTTGTTCCTGTAAATCAATTCATATCCACTAATACTAATTATTATACATCAATTAGCTCTGAGCATTATTTAATGACCATAGCAGTAAACCAATGCTTCTCTGTACTATAACTTTTTCTTTCGCTGGGGTCATCGTATTCTGGTTGGTCCAGAAATAGTTAACCTCATCAATCGTTCCATCCTCATAAATTCCACTAAAAGTCATTCGTTGTGCAATGCTGTCAATTATTTGCATAATATATGCTCCGTCAATCACTAGTTCACTGTATCCGTATCTTCCTGGATCAACTCCAGCAACAAATGCTTGAGCAGCAGCTAATACAGCTTCCTGATTTGTTATATTAGTATTATCCCAGTGATAAACTGCAGTTTCTCCTTCTCCTGCAATATTAGTAATAGCAGGCATTGCATTAATTAAATTTTCTATTAGCACACGCTTCTCTGCTGTATTAGAATAGTTATTTGTAATTTCTGCCCTACCATCTGCCTTCAGGAAGTAAAGTGCATTATTGAAAGTATTCTCTATTATAGTTTTCTGGTCACTCGTATAATGATAATCTGTCATTAACTGATATGTTTTATAATACTTACAAAAATCAAATGTTGGATCGTCGCTGTTTGTCCAATTGAGATATTCCAGCATTAATGCTTCTGAATACTCTTCCTCTAACATGGTATAAGTATTTGTAAAATGCGTCGATGCAAATTCATACATATTCTGCACTGTCGTATAGGCAGATGCCACATCTTTTTCTGTTATTGCATTCATAAGAGAATTCACTAAGGTATGTTCTTCTAATACATTGTCTACCTCGATTATACTCTGCAGTACTTCAATACAAGCCCGTTTCATGGTATCTGTTGAAATATAATTTTTCGGATTGTTATAATACTCATAGATTCCATAACGGTACCAGAATTCTGTATTCCCCTCATTATGATCCATTGCAGGGTCATTCCTCTTTGCCAGAATAGAGTCTTGATACCAAGTTAGATAGTTATCAATCACGCTATAATCCCAGGATGATATATCGCTAAAGTTCTCTGCAAGAACTGTTGACTGCGACATCATAAAGGTATATAAAGCGTTCAAGGCATCCAGTTTATTTGCATCTGGTGTATTCTCTGAAAGAATTAGATCAATATTCGTCATCGAAGAACACCATAGATGATTTTCCTCAATGCGTCTACTGCCTTCTGATGTGCAATAACCATGTGCATCCCAAAAAGCATTCGAATAGGTATCTAGTAATTCAGCTGTGATTTCTCCATCTTCCATCATCTGATAGATAGAATTATACTGATATAATGCACTGTTAACATCTTTCCATCCTTCCAGCATGACATTTAGATAGCTTTCGGCATAATCATCTTCTAGAAGAACTCCATCCGTGTTCCTTAAGCGATTTGTAATATAATCTCCCTGCTTCTCAAGTGCAGTGTATAAATCAGCTGCTGTTCCATTATCTAGTGCATCTATGATTGCATTTAATAATGTCATCTGCGTTGTTACATCATTCTGATTGATAACAATTTCCATAATTGCATGAGCCGCATTATCATAAGTTCTAGCTTTTATAGCGCCTTTTTTCTTCTCCTGATCAAACAGATATAAGTTATCATAACCGCTATTACCATCCTCATACTCATGTAATATGTTGTCCTGCATACACGTGGATAACTTCTCACGGTATAAATCAATATTTTCTATCTTCGCAGCAGACATTCCCAGATCCGCCTCATTATAATAATCTCCGATATTTTCTTGTAGTTTTAGAGTATCCATAATTGTATTTACATCCGCAATCCATTCCTCGTCGGTACCGATATTATATAAGATAGCCTGGATGCTCTCACTATATGGGTTCCATATTGAATAATAATTATACTCTTCTTCTATTTCCTCCTTTGTGTCGTTCCTCAGCCAATTGGTTTCTGAGCACATAGCATTTTGTACTATCTGTTGATTTGTTGATGAAAATCCAACCGCTGTATTGTTCTTATATAATGCTAGATTATCGTCACTATCAT
>JBASOB010000464.1:0-10811 GCA_049657865.1 Mobilitalea sp. | reverse complement strand
CAATTAAAGAAGATTCTTAAATATATAGAAATAGGAAAGAAAGAAGGAGCAGCGGTAGCAACCGGCGGTGAACAGTATTTAGAAGGTGATGCTGCTAAAGGTTACTTTATGAAACCTACGCTTCTAGTTAATGTCACGAATGATATGAGGGTTGCTCAGGAAGAAATCTTCGGACCGGTAGGTGTCGTTATTAAATTTAAGAAGGAAGAAGATCTCCTTGAAATGGCAAATGACAGTGTCTATGGTCTGGCTGGCGGTGTATTTACGAAGGATCTCAACAAGGCAATACGAGTTGCCAGAGGAATTAAAAGCGGTCGTATCTGGGTAAACACCTATAACAGCTTTCCGGCAGGAACGCCTTTTGGCGGATACAAGGAGTCCGGTATCGGAAGAGAGACTCATAAGGTTATCCTAGAACATTATACGCAGATGAAGAATATCATAATTAATCTGTCTGAAAAACCAGGTGGGTTTTATGTAAAGTAGAAAAGTGTATTAACTATATGTCGAGCATAAGGTGATATATAAAAATTTCTTTATAAACTCGAGATATATGAAAAGCAGTTCTACGAATCTGGGATATAGGTAAGCAGTTCTATGAATCTGGGATATAAAGGTAGATTTATGAACCTGAGAAATATAGGTAGATCTATGAATCTGAGATACAAGATAAGTGATTCTATGAACTTGATATATAAAAGCATCTCTATGAATTTATTTGAAGTAAATCCTATTTATGATCATAAGGAATATTTCAACTTACTCGTAGGGATGTTTTTTAAAATGAAAGATACCTGATAAGTGATACTGAAAAATCAAGTGTAACTGAAAATTAAACATAACTGAAAAATCAAGTATAACTGAAAATTAAGCATAACTGAAAAATCAAGTATGGCAAAAATCTGAGGAAAAGAACACGTAAAATAGTATCCAGTATGAAAACCGGAGTGAAAAGAAGATAGATATGCATCAGTAAAGGAAAAAAATAATGAAACAAAAATTAAGAAAAACGTAATAAGTCATAGGATAAACTGACATGCTTTTGCCATCAACAAAGACTAACGTCATTATTAAATAGACAAATCATGAGTAGGAATTTTGAAAGAGGTGAAGGTAAAATGATCTTAAGTAGGAGCAAGCTGTCAGAGACAGATAAAAATACAGATAAAAATATGGATAAAAATATGGATAGAAATACAGAAAGAAATACACAAAGAAATACACAAAGAAAGGCAGAAAGAAGTATAAATATAGATACTGATATTTCTACAATTATTGGTGCATATAAATATGTAAATGCAGATATCAATGAAAATATAGAGACAAATGAAGTGGAAAATAATATTCATAAAAAAATAAATACAAACCGAAGCATAAGTAAAAGAATAAAAACAAATCATACTATAAAATATTACACAGCTATATTGTTTTTAATGATAATTTCTATCCCTGTGATATTCGTATCAACCAAAGCATATGCTGCGGAAGATAAGGTTTATAAAGAAGGAATCTATTGCTATGCAATTACAGATGAAGAAAAAAAAGAAGTGAAATTAATTGGAATAGAGAGCAATGAAAATCAGAAAGAGCTGGGAATTCCAGGAACTACAATCATTGAAAATATAGAATATCGCGTTTCTTATTTTGAAATTAATTGGAATTATTATAATAATGAAAAACTAAAAGAATTTTATAATGGAGTAACCAAACTTAAGATAGCAGATAATTTTACAGGAGTAATAAAAAATCCTGTATTTGCGTTTGGAAATCTTAATACGATAGAGTTTAGTGGGAAAGTTACGCCAGAAAAAGTATCGGTGGAACTTAGCAACAGCAGCAGTATACTGGATATTATTTTTATTGTTCCTACGGGAATGGAAAGTGACTATGCGCATGTGATCGAAGAAACTATGGGATATTATGTCTATAGTGACTTGTATGAGAAGGATATCCGTATGATACCGACGATTGTTACGGCAGAAACGATTGCTGCCGGAACAATGGAGATGGGCTGTTTTTCTATAGATGGCCTTATCTATCAAGTGATTGATTCAGCGAAGGAAAAACCCGGTAAGGTTCAGTTGATTGGCATTACGGAGGTTTTGCATCTTTCTTATCTTGCCCTTCCGAAGGAAGTCAAGAATGGCAGCTATTCTTACAGCCTTACGAGCATCGGACAAAATGCACTAGTAGCATGTGGCGCAACGGTAATTGTAATTCCTGATACCGTCACACAGATGAACTCGTGGATTTTTGATAAGAAAGTAGAATTGCTTTTTTTATCAAAAAACTGTAAAGTGATTCCAAGAGGTATGATTACAGATGAAAATAATACTTCAAATCTTCGCTTTGTATACCTGCCAGAAGGCGTTACTACGATTACAACAGGTGCATTTGCAAATGATATGGTGAATGCAACTAGCATCATTCTTCCAGCTACAATAAGTTTGGTAGGAAAAGAATCCTTATATGAATTCACATGGATAAGCTTTTTAAATGAAAAACCGATTGAAAATATAAATTCGGCAGTCAAAAAAAGTTCCATCATTAAAGTTCCAAGAACCGCTGTTTCAGATTACAAATTAGTACTTGGAAGTAAAATAACAGTAAAAACGGTTAAGGATATTGTGAATGCAACAAAGCTTACACTAAATAAGAGTAGCATTAAAATGACTGTTTTTCAGAAAGAAGAATTATCTGTAACAATGAATAAAAGTTCAAATGAAACTGTATATTGGCTGTCTTCGGATAGTAATATTCTTCGGGTATCAAAAGATGGTATTATTACGCCCAAGAAGGAGGGTACGGCCTATGTCATCGCGTATACTAGAATATCAGGACTTCATGCTTCTGTGAAAGTTTCTGTAATAAGCAAAGAGATAAAGCAAGGGATCTATACCTATCAGATAACCGATGCAGTGAAACGTACGGTTGCATTAACCCAGATTAGGCCGATGCCTTCTACAACGATGGTGATTATACCGGAGACGATTGTATTTCAGAATAAAACATTCACGGTAACTGGTATTTATGCAGATAATAATGATATGAGTACTCCGATTATCAGTGAGGCATATAAAGATAATAATATTAAGATTTTCGTATTCCCAAAAACCGTAACAGGAACAATCAGCAACCTGGGGACGATGAACAAGCTCGAAAAATTAATTTTCTTTAGTAAGAGTACAATAATTCTTTGAAATTATTAGAAGTTGAGTTATACTATATTTTAATAAACGATAGAAGGTAGGTTTTACGAACATTCTATTGTCATGAAGGAATAAGAAAGAGGGCTAAACATGGCAGTAATTACAGTTGATTTTACTTCGATATCTATTATGAAACGAACTACTTTTCGGGTCATCCTTCCCATTGAGTGGAACTGGACATCAAATCCATATGAGAAGGAAATAAAACCTTTTCGAACTTTATACCTGCTGCATGGTATTTTTGGAGACAGTAGTGACTGGATCCTGAATACTGAGATAGAACGGTATGCAACGCAACATCAAATAGCAGTTGTTATGCCTTCTGGCGATAATTCGTTTTACCTAGACAATGAAATAAGAAATGATAATTATGGAAAATATATAGGAGAGGAACTGGTAGCATACACGAGAAAGATGTTTCCTCTCTCCTCGAATCGGGAAGATACCTTTATCGGGGGGCTTTCAATGGGTGGATACGGAGCAATTCGTAATGGACTGAAGTATAGTGATACCTTTGGGGCGATTATTGGATTGTCCTCTGCACTTGTAAATTATGTGGTGCCAGAGTCAGACAATGAGAAGGACTTCTTTATTCAGAGAAGAAGCTATTTTGAGAGCATCTTTGGCGATTTAGACAAATTGACGGTAAGCGATAAGAATCCGGATGCACTGATCATGAAATTAATAGAAAGTAAGAAGAAGATTCCAAGAATATATATGGCTTGTGGAACAGAAGATGATTTGCTTGGAGTAGGAAGACACTTTAAAGATTTCCTGATTGATCACAAGGTAGAACACGAGTATAAGGAAGCACCGGGAGTTCATGACTGGATCTTCTGGAATACTTTTATCCAGGATGCACTTCAATGGCTGGATATATAATTGATTATCAGATAGGGACCCTGCAATTCTATAATTGCAGGGTTATTTTTATGCTTTTATAATTACATGATATTATATTTGAAATTCTGTTGTTGAATAAGTGAATAAGTGAATAATTATGTAATAAAATTAATTCGTGAAAAGTAATTGTATCTAAAATATGAAGAAAGAATGAAAAAATATATACAAAATGATGTGATATTAGTAAGGATAAAAACGATTTTAAAGATTTCGCTAGTGAAAAAGCAAATTGGTATTAGAATTTACAAGCTTATAATCAAAATCAAATAATCGAATAGGCATATCGTATAAAAATAGAAAATTAATAGATAATATAATGTACAATATATTACATATATATACTAAGAAATACGAAAAACACTGAATAAAAACGTTTTTATTCTTGATATTACATTAAGGCGGTACTATAATAATATTATTGAGAAAATAATTCCAATCCTTGGATTAGATGGACAGAAGATACAAATATCAGGTAGGAGATAAATAAGGAGAGATTGGAAGAAAACAGGAGAAGGTTGACGACAAGTTAAGGTAATGTTAATCAAGAAGTAAGGATTTGATAAAGTGTAAATAGGGATAAATCAGTATATGTCAGGGATAAACAAGGGAGAGAATAATGGTAACAATAAAAGATGTGGCGAAAGAAGCAGGAGTTGCAGTATCAACGGTATCTAATGTGTTGAATCAGGTGAATATCGTGAGTGAAGATACTCGAAAGAAAGTACTTGCGGTAGTTGATAGACTTCAATATGTACCAAATATGAATGCCAAGTTTTTAAAGACGAATAAGCGAAATACCATTGGGCTGTTTTTACCAAGTATACAAGGAGATTTCTATCGAATGTTGATGCAGTCCGTGCATTTACACTGTAAGCTGAGAGGATATCTGCTCAATATTTATGTGAGTAATGAAAATACCAGTGATGAGATCTATAGTATGATTATTTCATCTGGCGTGGAAGGTGCAATTGTAATGAATGAACGCCTGCATCAGGAGTATGTTGATCGGATTGCACAGACAAAATTGCCAATGGTATTTATTGACAGGGAATATTCAGGGAATAATATGTCCAGTGTATTTATTGACAATATAGCCGGAGCAACACTGGCAATGGAATTTCTTATCAGACAAGGACATCGAAGAATTGGTTATTTCCATGGAATCAAGAATACAGACGACGATAATAGATTTCTTGCATATAAGAATGTAATGAGTAAATATCATCTGCCACTTGATGAAAGTATCATATTGACTGGATATTTTGAAGAACCGGTAGCATACAGCGAGATGCGAGTTCTTCTACTAAAAGGCATTGAAATGCCGGATGCCTTCTTCTGTGCCAACGATGAAATGGCATTGGGTTGTATACAGGCGCTTCGTGATGCAGGAATTAATGTGCCGGAGGATGTCAGTGTCATTGGTTTTGATGATATTTTATTATCCGCTTATTATTCACCGGCACTTACCACAATTCAAAGCCCTGTAAATGAGCTAGGCAATGTAAGTACGAATGAATTGCTTCGAATCATTAATGCTGAAAAGGAAAATGGTAATACAGAAGGAAGAGAAGTTGGTCTTCAGCCAACACTAACGATAAGGGACAGCTGTAAAGTACGAATATATGAGAAAAATAAAAGGTAATCAGAAGCTTATTAAGCTAACAGAAGAATTGGAGAATAATTATGGACAATTATCATTTGCAGGGAAATGCCTATATGATTGAGGAATACGATAAATTACCTGCTTTTTCAAGTTTTTTACCTGGAGTCGCAGGAATCAAAGGAATACCGTTATGGGTTTATTATACGAACAGGGGACAGGGAATCAATAGTTTTGGTATTCATAATAAGAATAATGCGATTATGGAATTTAACCCTGCAAATACTGCCTATGAAAATACTAATTTAAAAGGATTTCGTACTTTTATTAAGAGCAATCATCAGTATTTTGAACCATTTTCTACTCAGGACAGAGATTCGAAACGCAGCCTGCAGATAAAGAAAAACAGCATCGTGATTGAAGAAATTAATGAGAAGCAGGAAATAAGAACAAGAATCAAGTATTATGTGTTGCCGAATGAGAGCATAGGAGCCTTAGTGCGAAGCGTAGAAATCGAAAATCTAAGTAAGGACTCCAAAGAAATTGAACTTCTTGATGGACTGCCCAAGATTATTCCTTATGGAATACATAATAATTCTTATAAAGAAATGTCGAATTTATTAAAGAGTTGGACGGAAATTAAAAATATTGATCAAAATATTCCCTATTATACAATGCGTGCTTCCAGTGAAGATTCGGCTGAGGTATCCGATGTGGAAGGTGGATATTACTATTTATCGGTTCAGGAAGGGAAAATTCTTCCTGTTATTTATGATTCGGAATTGATTTTTGATTATGAAACTTCTCTTGCAAATCCCGTTACCTTTATGGAGAAGTGCTGGAAGGAAATGCTGGATCAGGAACAATGTTACTATAATAAGATTCCGTGTGGATTTACGCCAATTAGCTTCACGTTAACTGCAGGCGAACATTATAAATTCAATACAATGGTTGGCTATTCGGAATCACTAGAACAGGTGAATGAAAAAATAGAAAAAATCTGTAGTGACGGATATTTTGAAGAGAAAGAAATTCTTGCGGAGCAAGTTGTGGAACAGTTGACTTCAGATATAGCAACGCATACAGCAAAGCCTGTATTTGATCAATATATGGAGCAGTGTTACTTGGATAATTTCATCCGGGGCGGTTATCCTTTTATATTTAATAAAGATGGCAATAAATCGGTAGTTCATTTATTCAGCCGTAAACATGGAGATCCAGAGAGAGACTATAATTTCTTCTCTATTGCAGGAGAATATTATTCACAGGGAAATGGCAATTTCCGTGACGTGAATCAAAATCGTAGAAACGATGTGTTTTTCCAAAAAGATATCGGAGATTTTAATATCAAAACATTCTTTCAGCTGATACAGATCGATGGCTATAATCCCTTAGAAGTAAGACCTTCGACCTTTACTGTCAAAAAAGAGTGTGGAAAAGAAGTGAGTGAACTTCTTGCAAGGAACCTTGGAAGTGAAGTTGATAAAATTCAAAAATTAATTAATAAATCTTTTACGCCCGGGCAAATAGCCAATACAATCGTGCATTACCATATTCCGGTTGCATGCGGAGAAGATGAGTTATTGATTCAATTATTGTCTTATTCCAATCAAAATATCGAAGCTGGATTTGGAGAAGGATACTGGAGTGATCACTGGGACTACAATATGGAACTGATCGATAACTATCTTAAAATCTATCCGGAAAAGGAAAAAGAACTTCTTTACGGAGATGCCTCCTATCGTTTTTATGACAGTGCTGCAAGAGTTCTTCCAAGAAGCGAAAAATATGTGATCAATAACAAAAAGCAGATAAGACAATATGGATCGTTACTTGAGGACGAAGAAAAAGCTGCACAGGAGGGATTTCTCAGTAAGGGAACAAATTGGCTGAAAACGAAGTCTGGAGAAATTGTTACCGTTAATTTAATGACGAAATTGATATCTTTGGCCCTGAATAAATTCTCTTCCCTAGATTCTTATGGTATGGGAGTAGAGATGGAAGGTGGTAAACCAGGTTGGAACGATGCAATGAATGGATTGCCAGGACTTTTTGGCAGCGGAATGGCGGAGACATTTGAATTAAAAAGCCTTCTTGAGTTTATCCGTGATACGATTATGGAAGAGAAATCAATTCAGCTTCCCGAGGAAATATATCAGTTCCTCGGAAAAACAGCAGATGCTTTGGCACAGTCAAAAAAGGAACGTTGGAGTGATTTTGCATACTGGGATATTATTTCTGGTTACCGTGAGCAATACAGGGAAAGTACGAGGTTTTCTCTTACAGGGGTGAGTAAGAACATAAATACAGAGGATGTTCGAGAAATAATCATGAACTTTATCCTGAAAGTAGAGCAGGGAATTGCAAAGGCATGCAAAATTGGTGCCGGAATCGTTCCCACCTATTTCACCTTTGAAGCAACAGAGTATGAAGAAATTAAGAACGAGAGCGGCAAGCCGGTAATCAGTCATTATGGGCTACCGAAAGTAGTCGTGAAAGCTTTTGAAGTACAATATTTGCCTTGCTTTTTAGAAGGACCTGCTAAAATGCTGGGAGTTCTAAAAGGGAAAGAAGCAGTAGAATTATATGATAATGTAAGAAAAAGTGAGCTTTTTGATCCACTCTTAAAGATGTATAAAACCAGTGTCCCGATCGAACATCTCTCAATGGAAAATGGCAGAATACGTGCATTTACTCCGGGATGGCTCGAGAGGGAAAGTATATTTCTGCATATGTCGTATAAATATTTGTATGCCATTTTAAAAGCAGGATTGTATGAAAAGTTTTATGAAGAATTTCCAAATGCTCTAATCGCTTTCCGTAATCCAAAGCAGTACGGAAGAAGTATTCTGGAAAATTCCTCCTTCCTGGCTTCGAGCAGTAATCCTAACAGTAAGATCCATGGGCGAGGGTTTGTGGCAAGACTGAGTGGATCAACTACTGAAGTCTTATCCATGTGGATTATGATGTTTATGGGTCATGAGATATTCACTTACGAGCAGGAACAGTTACAGCTTCGCTTTAACCCGATACTTCCGGGATGGATGTTTGACGAATACGGTGAGGCTTCTTTTACCTTGCTTTCCAAATGCAGGGTAACCTATTATAATCCTGGACGCAAATCGACTTTCGGAGATGGAGCAGCGAAGATACGCAGTATTACAATCGGACCTGCAAAGACGGAAGTACTTGGAGATTCTTTAACAGGAGAACTAGCGGAAGCAGTAAGAAATAATGAAATTAATGAAATAAATATTTACATGGAATAAGAAGCGATACTGAGATAAGGGAAGAATCTTAAAGTTATATCCTATATAGGAAGTACTTAAGACAAATTGAAGCAGTATTGTAAACAGACAGAAGTAATAAATAACTATAGTTAAGAGGAATACTTAATAATTATAAAATTAGGAGGCAAGTAATGAGAGGATATCAATATCTTAATGATCAAGGTGTATTTCAATTAGAAGATCCGGAACTTACCAGTTATCTATACTTCCCGATTGCCAACGAAAACGGAGTAATGAGCAGTGTCACGCCTACCTTGGGTGGTGACAGCAAGATGGGACAAAATACATTTCTACTTGAGCCGGTGAGCAGCGAAAATCTACATAATAATAAATCCTCACGTAATTTCTGGTGCAATATAGAAGGAATAGGTATCTGGTCAGCAACAGGAAAATCTTCGGAACAAGAGCTTCTCCTCTTCACGGATCATAAGGAGAAAACACTGTTAGAAGCAGGCGTAATGTGGCATAAGATAACCCGAACCTCATCGAAATACGGAATAACTTCAGAGATCCTATCTTTTGTTCCCTTTACGGAAGATAACGTTGAGCTGATGATGGTTACTTTAAGGAACGACGGAGAGAAACCAATTACAGTTACTGCAACTGCAGCTATTCCACTTTATGGTAGATCCGCAGACAACATCAGGGACCATAGAAATGTAACCTCCTTGCTTCACAGGATCGAAACTACAGAGAAAGGTGTTGTTCTTAATCCGACACTTACCTTTGATGAAAGAGGCCATCATAAGAATACGATTGTATATGGTGTGTTTGGAGTTTGCGGCGAAGGAGAAGTCCCAACCGGTTTTTATCCAAGCGTAGAAAGCTTTCTTGGTGAAGGTGGATCATTTGAACATCCAAGAAGTCTCTTTGATAGTAGCATGGAACCAGTACCGAAAGGAGTCACAATTGATGGCTATGAAGCAATGGGGGGTCTTCAGTTTGAGAAAACGACGTTAGGTGCTCATACAGAGAAAACTTATATCATTGTAATGGGTTATGGAACTTCGAAAGAATCCTTGGAAAAGACAGCAGAAAAGTTTCTTACGAAACAAGGAGGACTTGCTTCTTTAGAGAAAACAAAGAGTTACTGGGAAGATAAGATTAATGTTACTTACAAGACGGGTTCTAAGAACTTTGATGCTTGGATGCACTGGGTGAATTTCCAGCCGATACTTCGCCGTATTTATGGATGCTCATTTTTACCGCACCATGATTATGGAAGAGGCGGAAGAGGCTGGAGAGATTTGTGGCAGGATTGTCTGGCCTTATTAATTATGAATCCCGAGGGTGTAAGAGAAATGCTGATCAGTAATTTTGGCGGAGTTCGTATTGATGGAACGAATGCGACTATCATTGGGAAAAACCAAGGTGAATTTATTGCTGATCGGAATAACATCACTAGAGTATGGATGGATCATGGGGTATGGCCATTTCTTACTACTTATTTGTACATTATGCAAAGCGGAGATCTCGATATTCTTCTGAATAAGAACTATTATTTTAAAGATCCACAGGCTGTCAGAGGGGAAGAACGGGATATGCTTTGGGAAGCCAAAGAGGGAAATCACGTAAGAACTGAGAATGGACAAGAATATATGGGAAGTATTCTGGAACATCTCTTGCTGGAGCATCTTACTGCATTTTATGATGTTGGAGAACATAATCATATCAGGCTTCGGGGTGCTGACTGGAATGACGCTCTGGATATGGCGAAGGAACGCGGCGAAAGTGTAGCTTTTACAGCAGCTTACTGCAGTAACTTAGAGAAGCTGGCGGAGTTACTTTACGAACTGGATGCAAAAGGAT